>NZ_JBGCUS010000002.1 GCF_041415945.1 Ancylobacter sp. IITR112
TGAGCGGTCAGGCGTGAACGCCGGCGTCGACAGCGTCGATATAGTCGAGCACATCGTCGGCCCGGCCGCTGCGCACGAGCTGCATCGCCGTCTGACCGGAAAATCCCGGCAAGGGCTCCGACCGATACCAGGCATAGGCCATCAGCGCAGAGCCGAAGCGCGGCTCGACCTTGTTGATCACCTCGATCATCTCGCGCAGCCGGCGCTGCGTCTTGTCCGAGCGGATCCGGTCCCTGCGCTGGATGGCGTCCTTGCCGAGACCAGCCGTGCGGGCGATCTCCTCGCTCGTGGTCCGAAAGGCTTCGGCGATGCGGCGCGGCGCGAAAAGGCCGTCATCCGCGTATTGGGCGAGGCCCATGGCTCAGACCTCCATCTCTCTGTGCCGGTGATATTGACGCAATTTAGCGTCAGAAAGAGCGGAATGCAAGAGAAGGGAGAGGAAGGAGGAATGCCCGCTCGCAGATCGGTCGGACCGCTGACGCTGGCGCTCAACCGCGCCCCACGCGATCCCGGCCCGTCGTCCTGCGCAGGGCTGAAAGCCCTGCTGGTCCAGCCGGGCAGGGATGCTCGGCCGCAGTTGCTCCGGCCCGTCCGCTCCGCGGGCCGGGGGGTGTCTTCGGAAAGAAGACGAGAGAGGGCCGCCCGGCCGGGCTGGTCCGCAACCCCCTGGATGGAGCATCCCTATGCACCTCATGAAAGTCGATCCGCGCGCGCTGCGGGAAAACCCCGACCGCGCCCGCCAGACCAAGGCAACGCCGCAGGCCGACGCCCTGCTGCTCGCCACCATCAAGGCCGTCGGCATCGTGCAGCCGCCCGTCATCACACCGGAAACCGGTGGCGGCAACGGCTACATCATCAATGCCGGCCATCGCCGCGTGAGGCAGGCGATCGCCGCCGGCCTCGAGGAAATCGATGTTCTCGTCGCGGACGCGTCGAACGACAACGGTGCCATGCGCTCGATGGTCGAGAACATCGCCCGCGAGCCGCTGAACCCGGTGGATCAGTGGCGCGCCATCGAGCGCTTGGTGGCCCTCGCCTGGACGGAGGAGGCCATCGCCATCGCGCTGGCGCTGAACGTCCGTCGCATCAAGCAGCTGCGGCTGCTCGCCAATGTGCTGCCGGCCATGCTCGATCACATGGCCAAGGGCGACATGCCCGACGAGCGCCAGCTGCGCACCATCGCCGCGGCCTCGCTCGACGAGCAGAAGGAGGTCTGGAAGAAGCACAAGCCGTCAAAGGGCGATCCGCAGGTCTCGTGGTGGAGCGTCGCCCAGGGCCTGCAGAAGAAGCGCATGTATGCCCGGCACGCGAGCTTCGGCGACGACCTCGTCCAGGCTTACGGGATCGAATGGGTCGAGGACCTGTTCGCTCCGGCCGACGAGGACAGCCGCTACACCACCAATGTCGAGGCCTTCCTCGGCGCGCAGCAGGAATGGATGGCCAACAACCTGCCGAAGAAGGGCATCATCGCCGAGTCCACGAACTGGGGCGAGGTGAAGCTGCCGCCGAAGGCCGAGCGCGTCCACGGCAAGCCGACGAAGTCGGATTGCACCGCGATGTATCTCGACCGCGACGGCCGCGTGCAGAGTGTGCACTACCGCATGCCCGAGCCCAGGAAGGCCAAGGGCAAGGCGGGGAGCGATTCCGACAGCACGGCGGACGACGTCGGCGTCGTGGCGAAGACCCGCCCCGACGTGACGCGCAAGGGCGTCGAGATGATCGGCGACTTCCGCACCGACGCGCTGCGCGAGGCGCTCGGCCGCGCCCCGATCGAGGACGACACGCTGATGGCGCTGCTCATCCTCGCCTTCGCCGGCCAGAACGTCTCCGTCACCACCGGCAGCGGCGGCGTCTATTACGGCCACAGCCGGCTGGCGAAGCATGCAGCCATCCTGTTCGACGGCGAGGGCAAGCTCGCCTTCGACATGGACACGCTGCGGGTTGCGGCCCGATCGATGCTCGTCGACGTGTTCTCGTGCCGGGAGAACGCCACCAATAGTGGCATCGTCGCCCGCATCGCCGGCGCCACGGTCGGGGCGGACGGCTTCCTCCCCAATATGGGGACCGACGACTTCCTGTCGTGCCTGGCACGCCCGGCACTGGAGGTGTCGTGCAAGGACACCCCGGTCCTGCCGCGTCAGCGGGTGAAGGATACGCGCGCGGCGCTCGTCGAGCACTTCAAGGAAGCTCGCTTCGTCCACCCCTCCGCGCTCTTCGCTCCGGATGCGACGGCGCTCGGCGCGTGGCTGTCGTCCAACGCGCCGTCCGAGGATGGCGACGAAGCCGATGAAGATGCCGACGGCGCGACCGCCGAGCCGTCCGACGAGGACGGCGAGGCCTTCAGGGAAGCCGCCGAATAGGCCCGCTCCTCTTCCCCTCCGATTGAACCCCGCCGCCGGCATCGCCGGCGGCGGCTTTGTTTCCGACACCCCGCAAAGGGAGACTTTCCATGTCCGCACAACTGATCTTCGACAGCGTGCCGCTCGGCGCGCTCGTCCGCTACGCCGACGGATCGCCGCGTCCGCCCGAACGTCATCGCAAGAAGCTCGCCGCCTGGGAGAACCGCAACAGCAGCGGGAGGCTTATCGCCAAGCGCGCGCAGGCCGTCGTCGGCAGCACCACGCTGCCCGCCTCGATCACCCTGCACAAGGGGGACTGCGGCAGCGGCGGCGTCATCGTGCTGCGCGTTCACCAGACCTTCTCGGTGAACAGCGACCTCACCTTCACCGTCGTCGAGCGGCCCGCCATCGGTTCGGTCCTGGTCCTCGACCGTGCCGGCGCGGACGGCGAGCTCGTCCACCTCGCGGAAAGCCGCGAGGCCGCGCAGACCTGGCTGAAGAGCCATGGCTACCCGCACGCCGTGCTCCACGAGGTCACGGCCGACGAGGCTGCCATCGGCGCCGACGGGGGGAGGGCCGCGGCATGAACGCGACCGCTGCCGCCAACGACATCGAAGAGGCCCCCAGATTTCCGGGGGTTTCCTTCGGTCGCGGCGCCGACGGCCTCCTCGTCGCGCTGGTCGGCGACACCGCCTTCGCCATGGCGCCGGCGCGCGATGGCCGGCATTATCTCGTCAGTGGCTGGCGCATCCGCAAGCCGATGGCACAGTGGTCCCGCTCCGACTTCTACGGCCATTGCGGCGAGCTCGCCGACGAGGCGGCATTTCGTGCCCGCGTCCTCGAAAGCGCCGAGCATCAGCGCGAGAAGCGGGCGCTCGGCCGCAGGGAAATCTGGTCGCGCGCCAGCACGCCGTGGGGTGCCTCGCAGGGCGCGACGCTCTATGCCGAGGACGTCGTCTTCCATTCTACGGCCGGCCATGGCGGCTTCCACATCTCGGCCGACCGTAATCGGACGGTCCATCCGCTCCTCCGCGCCGAAGGCGGCTGGTACGAAGAAGATGAGTCCTGGGCCGCGGTTGCGATCACGTTCCCGCATCTGTTCACCGCCTTCGAGCGGCGCTGCGCCGAGCGCACGATCAAGGATAGCTGGCCGGATGCCTGGGAGGCGATCTTCGGCACGGTGCTGCTCCCCGGCGAGTCCCGCGAGAAGGATCGCCGCGACTTCGAGTGCGATCATGCCGCTGACTGGATCGTCGCCTCGGCGATCACGTCGGACCAGCAGCCAGGCTTCGTCGAGGTTGCCGCGACGCTCGGCGGCAGGCGCGGTCCGGGAACCGAGGAACGGCGGTTCCTCGTCCCATCGGCCGAGTACCGGATCGGTCGCTTCCGCTTCATCATCGATCCGGCCCGGCATCGCGTCTATGGCGGGCCGTCGAGCTTCATCGGCTGGAGTGGGAGGGTGGTCACATGACCGCGCGCGCCGACCGCTTCGCCGAGCTCTCCCGCATGCAGGAGGCGCGCCGTGAGATCCAGCGTCAGCTCGACAGGATCAATCGTCAGATCACCCGGCGGATGACGGCCTTCATCCCGCAGTTGAAGCCGCGCCACAGCATCTTCCGGCGCGGCAAGGCTCCCGAGCCAAGCGCCTTCCTCGAGCGCTATCGCGCGCAGCTTGCTGCGCTCACGGCCGAGCGACAGCCCGAGATCGATGCCTTGTCGCGAAAGCTCGCCCGGCAGGACCAGGCGATCGCCGCGCTCCGCGACCGCCTCGGATGCCCAGAGCGCGAACCGACCGAGGCGCGCCGAGAGTCCCGAAGCACGGCGAGGGAGCAAACGCCATGAAGCGCAAGGCGTCACGGCCGCCGAAACATCCTCTCGTCGCTCATTGGGACGATGAGCGCGACATCGGCAACGGCATCATCGTCACGCTGCACCACGGCCATTTCTTCTACGACGATTGCGGGGTGATGGGCTTCGACACGGTGCGCGCAGCGCGTGAAGCCCTTCGGAGCGTCGCCGCGAGATCGGAACGGCAGGAGCGGCGCTCATGAGATTCCGCTGCCATCGCTGCGGCCAGACATGGCCGGACCATCCCGTCACCCGCGTTCCCTGCCCGACATGTCGGGCCGCCGCAGGGACGTGGTGTCGCCGGCCGTCGGGGCACCGCGCCATGGAGCTCCACGTCGATCGCGAGCACCGTGCGCTCGCCATGGGATGCCTTCAGCGATGCCCCGGCCCAGGCGGCGACGCTCAGCTGAGCCTCGACCTGCAGCCGTCGCCGCGTGCGCTGGAGATGCTGCCGAGCGTGTATCCGTCTCCCGGCCGTTCGACGTCGCGGGCGCATAAACGTTGGGCCGTCGCGGGCAGCCTCCCCGCCCAGACGCGCCCATACCGCCCCCCGGCGTTCACCGTCATCCCACATCGTGCGGTGGATCCCCGAATCCGCTCGATGGCGCATCCTCGTCTTCGGCGCCGCATCCGCTGCCGTCGCGCTGTACCCCGGAGGCCGGGCGCGCCGAGGGCACGGGCTCGACCGGCTCTGGCGAGCGAAGGCCGGGCGCGTCCGATCGCGCGCGACGCTTTGCCGGCCCCCTTTCGTCAAGGACGACGGCTCCTGCACGGCGAGACGGCCTGTCATGGCGGTCTTTGCCGGTCGGCTTCCCATGTCGAGAGTCCGGTCCGCCGGACCTCCCCCCGGGTTTGTCGCGGTCTTAAGCCGGCGGCCGGGCGCTTCAAGGCCGCTTCGCGCCGCGTTGCGGCCGGAACCGCCACTCTCGCAGGGCGTGCCCGCGTCCCGCGCGAGGGCCTGGAGGCCCTGCTTGGCCGCACGCCCGCCCCGCTCGATCCGGCGTCCCCGGACCCTGAAGCACCCGTCTTTCCGCCGGCTTGTTCCGACCGCACCCGCAGGGAGGACCGGCTGGAGCCGGTCCGGGCCTCGGGAGAAACCGAACGAAAGGAAATCGCCATGACCAAGTCCGCTCCCGCTCCGCGCCAGGCCGCCAAGGTCGTCCAGCTCCGCAAGGGCACCACCCTCGAAATGGTCAAGCTGTGCTGCGCCGACGCCGCCACCGCCACGCTCATCTCCGAGCGCTTCGGCCTCGCCGTGGTCGACGGCGACGGCATCCGCGAGCTTCATCACCGCCTGATCGTCGAGACCGCCGGCAGCCTCGACGAGGGCCTGGGCGAGCGCGCGATGCAGATCCATCTCCAGCGCATCGTCGGCGCCTATGTCGGCTCCGCTCATGGGGCCGGGCAGTTCTACAGCCGCGCGGTGACGGAGGCCCGCGACGCGACGGCCAAGGCCGCCAACGATACCCGCGACGAGGACCTCGACGGCCCGGTCGGCTTCGACAGCGCCGCGCAGCGCAAGCGCGAGTTCGCGGCTGACATGGCCCTGCAGTCCTACGCCCTGCGCATGGCGGCCGAGGGCGCCGTCGCTGCCTACGAGCACGTTGTCGGCGAGCGCTGGAAGCCCTTCGAGCGCCCGGTCGAGAACCCGGGCCAGAGCGTCGACCGCAAGGCGGCCGAGCTGCAGATGGCCGCCTTCGGCTGAGCTGCCCCCGGGCGAGGCTTCGGCCTCGCCCCTCATCTCTCACTACCAAAAGGCCGGCCCATCAGGGTCGGCCTTTTCTCATATCGCGGTTGCGCGCGACCGGCGCGTGGGCTCGTCCTGCCGGGTCGTCCAGGACTCCACAGATGACGGGCTTCATGGATTGATCGGCACGGCGACGACAGTGGTATCGAGCAGCCAGCCCCTCCAAGCTCGACATCCCGACCGCGATCTGCCTCGCGCTCAAGACCGAATCCGCCAAGAAGCGATGGGCTGATTCTCTTATAAAACACTGAAACTTCATTGTTATCTTGGATTATTCCATGTTTCATGTACTTTCGGGAACCCATACCAGAGGCCCCTCTCCGAGAGGGGCCTCGCCATACTCACCACCGCTGTCTTGCGGCGTAAACGCCACGCCCAGTCACATCACGCGCTTGATTTCGGCGTAATCGCCGTTGGTGCGTAGCGTCACCGTAACGTCAGCTCGTCCGCGATTGCGCCAGAACCAGCCGTGATTGCCATCGAAGGCGGCTTCAAGCACGCCTTCCGCAGCCGGAACCCCTCGGCCCTTCTCATAGCTGGTCTGCTGGCCGCCGCCGTCGCCGTGCAGGTCGAAGTTCACGACCCCGCCGGAGACGGTCCACGTGAAGTTCACCTTGGCACCCTGGCGCATGATGAGCTTCACTTCGCTGCCTTCGCCGGGCTTCAGCGTAATCGTCATCTCGTCGCTGCGTGCTGCCACCGCTGTGGTTTGCGCAGCAGCCGATCCGATAACGAACTCGGCGAAGATCCGATCGATCAGGCTGGAGCGCTGATCGGGTGACGGGAGCGCAGTCGGCGTTCCGCTCTGCTGGTCGCCTGCGCGGTCGCGCTCGGCCTCCTCGGCGAGCTGGGCCTTGATCTCACCCATTTCGGCCAGTCCGAGCGCCCGGCCGACGCCGGTCGGGTCGATGGCGTACTCCGCCGGGAGCACAATGGTTACAAGGATGGCCGCCGCTGCGGCGACGGCGATGACGGTGGAACGCAGGAGCTGGGCGGACGTCGGAAGCTCGGCCCGGGTCGGGATATCGGTATTGTACATGGTTGGTCCTTTCAGGAAGCTCAGGAGACGAACCAGCCGGTGAGCTGATAGCCGATCAGCACGAACCCAGCGGTCATCATGACGGTGTTGGCGGTGTAGGCGTGGCGGAAGAAGCTCGGTGTCCTGCGCCAGAATCCCATGACGATGAGGATGGCGGAAAGCGCCAGGAGCTGGCCGATCTCCACGCCGACATTGAAGGCGAGCAGGTTCGGCACCAGACCGTCGGGCGAGATGTCGTATTCGATGATCTTCGTCGACAGGCCGAAGCCATGGAAGAAGCCGAAGATCAGCGTCGCGGCCTTGGTGTTGGGCTGGAAGCCGAACCAGCGCTGGAAGGCGCCCATATTGTCGAGCGCCTTGTAGACGACCGACAGGCCTATGATGGCATCGATGATGTAGCTGTTGATGCCGACGTTGAAATACACGCCGAGCAGCATCGTCGTAGAATGCCCGAGTGCGAACAGGCTCACATAGATGCCGATGTGCTTCAGCTTGTAGAGGAAGAAGATGACGCCGAGCAGGAACAGGATGTGATCGTATCCCGTCACCATGTGCTTGGCGCCGAGATAGATAAAGGGGATGAGGTTCACCCCCGTGATCTCCTGGATATAGCCCTTGTCGCCCTCGGCGACGGCATGGGCGAAGGCCGAACCGGCCAGAAGCGGCACGGTCAACAGATTGACAAGCATGGGAAGGGCGAGCCGCCAACGCGCGCAAGACGCGCGAGGCGGGCCCTTGTAGAAGGGTCCTTGCATGAAAATACCGATCTTCGTTGATGAGGGAAGCCGCGCGAGCGGCCGCGATCATGCGACGAAGACGGGTCTCGGAGGGCGTTCGAGCCGGAATGTCGTGCCCAGATCGACAATGACCGGCGGATGGAAGTGCCAGGTTCGGCCGACGGGAGGGATTGGCGCCTTGACCGGGGACAGCGTGTTCGGCGTCTCGTGGGAATGATCGGCGGGATTATGGCCATGGGAATGGCCCGGAATCTGTTCGTCCTCCAGCCCGTCGTCATGGACATGGCCATGCTCGGCGAGTTCGGCTTTCAGCTCCGCATGGCGTGCGGCCTCGGCCTCCGCCATCGCTGCCGGATTGTGAGAAGCCGAAGTCCCAATCGGCGACAACAGCATGCCAAGCGTCATCGCGATGGCGATGACGAGACGAAATGCAGCGCTGTGGACCCAACTCGGCATGCTTAACGATTATTCACTCAAATCTTAACGAAAGATTGTCGGCAGCCGATCCGGCGTTCGAATCGACATTGTCTTATCCCCTCCAGGGGGATAGGAATCAAGCCCATGAGCGAACAAGCACACCTCCATGAAACCCACCGCGAGATCGTCAAACGGCTGAAGCGCGCCGATGGCCATCTCAAGGGCATCATCGAGATGATCGAGGCGGGCAGGCCCTGCCTCGACATCGCCCAGCAGCTTCATGCGGTCGAGAAGGCGGTCTGTCAGGCCAAGCGGACGCTGATCCAGGACCACCTCGACCACTGCCTTGAAGACGTCGTCGGACCGCTGGCGCGAGACCAGCGCCGCTCGATCGACGAGTTCAAGGAAATCACCAAGTACCTGTGAGCGTCCGATGCCGTCCTTCGCCGAACTGATCCAACAGAGTTCCAGCCATGCCTGGCTGTTCATCCCGAGCGCGATCCTGCTCGGCGCGCTGCATGGGCTGGAGCCGGGCCATTCCAAGACCATGATGGCGGCGTTCATCGTCGCCGTCCGTGGAACCGTGACGCAGGCGGTGCTGCTCGGGTTGGCGGCGACTGTGTCGCACACGCTCGTGGTCTGGGGCATCGCGCTCGGCGGCATGTATCTCTGGCGGGGCGTCGATGCTGAGAGCTTCGAGCCATATTTCCAGCTCGCTTCAGCAGCCATCATCATCGGTATCGCGCTCTGGATGCTCTGGCGGACCTGGGAAGACCAGCAGCGCGCCAAGGCGGCCGCCGGCGGGCACGATCATTCTCACGGCCACGATCACGGTCCTGGCCATGCCCATGACGACGGACACGGGCACTGCCATGGCGATCATACCCATGGGGAGGATATCCGCCGCATCGATACCGGCCATGGTGTGATTGCCATCGAGGTGTTCGAGGACGGCGTCCCGCCGCGCTGGCGCATCCGCACGGAACGCGGCCATGGCTGGGCAGCCAACGACGTGACCGTCGTCATCGAGCGGCCGGACGGCGCCCGGCAGGCCTTCACCTTCGCCGATCGCGGCGGCTATCTCGAATCCGTCGACGAGATTCCCGAGCCGCATGAGTTCATGGCGCGGATCAGCCTCGGCCATGGCGGCCACACCCACGACTATGACCTCTCCTTCGTCGAAGGGCACGGCCACGATCACATGCACGAGGAACTGCGTGGGCTCGAAGTGGCGACCGATGGTTACCAGGACGCGCATGAGCTGGCTCACGCCAACGACATCCGCCGCCAGTTCGCCGATCGCAACGTCACCACCTGGCAGATCATCATGTTCGGCCTGACGGGCGGCCTGATCCCGTGCCCGGCGGCGATCACGGTGCTGCTCCTCTGCCTGCAATTGAAGGAATTCACCCTCGGCTTCGCACTCGTGCTGTGTTTCTCGATCGGCTTGGCGATCACGCTCGTCACGGTCGGCGCCGCGGCCGCTCTCAGCGTGCGCCATGCCACCAAGCGCTGGTCGTGGTTCTCGACCTTTGCCCGCAAGGCTCCGTATTTCTCCAGCGTCCTCATCATCCTTGTCGGCCTTTATGTCGGCTATCACGGCTGGGCCGGCCTTGTGGTCCAGGCCGGAACCGTCGCCGGCTGAGGTCCGACAATGCTCGGTGTTCTCGCCAATCGGACCTATCGCCATCTCTTCCTTGCCCAGGTGATCGCCCTGGTTGGAACGGGACTGGCGACGGTCGCCCTCGGCCTGCTCGCCTATGATCTCGCAGGAGCCGAGGCCGGCGCAGTTCTCGGCACAGCGCTCGCCATCAAGATGATCGCCTATGTCGGCGTCGCGCCGGTCGCTGCCGCCTTCGCCGAGCGGCTGCCGCGCCGCACGATGCTCGTCTGCCTCGATCTCGTCCGCGCGACGGTCGCCGTGATGCTGCCGTTCGTCAGCGAGGTCTGGCAGGTCTACGTGCTGATATTTGTGCTGCAGTCCGCCTCGGCTGGGTTCACGCCGACCTTCCAGGCGACGATCCCCGATGTCCTGCCGGACGAGAAGGAATACACGCGCGCGCTGTCGCTCTCGCGGCTGGCCTATGATCTTGAAAGCGTCGTCAGTCCGATGCTGGCGGCTGCGCTGCTGACCGTCATCAGCTTCCACAGCCTGTTCGCCGGCACGGTGATCGGCTTCCTGGCCTCTGCTGCCCTCGTCGTTTCGGTCGCCCTGCCAAGCCCGAAGGCGACGGAGCGCCGCGGGATCTACGACCGCACGACTCGCGGCCTGCGCATCTATCTCGCGACGCCGCGTCTGCGCGGATTGCTGGCGCTCAACCTCGCGGTGGCGGCGGCTAGCGCCATGGTGATCGTCAACACTGTCGTACTGGTTCAGGCCGACTTCGGCCTCAGCCAACGTGCGACCGCGCTTGCGCTCGCAGCCTTCGGAGCGGGCTCGATGATCGCCGCATTGCTGCTGCCGCGCCTTCTCGATGAATTCCCCGACCGGCGCGCCATGCTCGCCGGCGCCGCCATCCTGGTCATCGGACTGTTCATCGGTATCGCGGTGTCGGGCTACGCCCTCCTGCTGCCCCTTTGGTTCGTTCTCGGGCTCGGCTATTCGCTGGCGCAGACCCCGTCGGGCCGCCTGCTGCGCCGATCCTCGCAGCCAGAGGATCGCCCGGCGCTGTTTGCCGCGCAGTTCGCCCTAACCCATGCCTGTTGGCTGATTACCTATCCGGTCGCCGGCTGGCTCGGAGCGAAGGCGGGTCTGCCGCTGACCTTCGCAGCTCTGGGTCTGATTGCTGCCGGAGCGGTGTTCACCGCAACCCGACTGTGGCCGGCCCACGATCCAGACGAGCTTGAACATTCGCATGAAACGCTTGCGCCGGATCATCCCCATCTGGCGGGAGCAACCGTTGTCGGCAACGGGCACCGGCACAGCCACGCTTTCGTCATCGACAGCCATCATCCGGAATGGCCGCGCTCGGCATGAGGCAGGTTTCCGATGACATGGCCGCATGACCGATCTCACTGTCTATGCCGGATTGTTTCTTACGGCGCTCGCCGCGGCGACGATCCTCCCCATGCAGTCGGAAGCCGTGCTGGCCGGATTGCTTCTCACAAACAGCTATCCGGCGTGGGCGCTGATTATCGTGGCGAGCCTCGGCAATGTGCTGGGATCGGTCATCAATTGGCTGCTCGGCCGCGGTATCGAGCGTTTTCGCGATCGGAGATGGTTTCCGGTGAAGGCAGGCGCTCTGGAACGGGCGCAGCGCTGGTATCAGCGCTACGGGAAGTGGTCGCTTCTGTTGAGCTGGGCGCCGATCATCGGCGATCCGCTGACCGTCGTCGCCGGCGTCCTGCGCGAACCGCTTCCCGTCTTTCTGGCGCTCGTGACCTTCGCCAAGGTCGGACGGTATCTCATCCTCGCCGCGGCGACCTATAGCGTGCTGTCATGATGGGATGGATGCAGGACATCATCAGCCTTCAGCGGGAGATCTATCTCGCTTTCGCGAACCAGATCACAGCGTTTGCGAACGGCGGCGGCTGGAGCGCATTCCTGATCTATCTGCCGATGGGCATCCTGTTCGGTGCGGCTCATGCGCTGACGCCGGGACACAGCAAGACGATCCTGGCGACCTATCTTGCCGGTTCTCCTCTTGGCCTTTTCCGTGGCCTCAGCGTCTCGTTCGCGCTGTCGTTCACCCATGTCACCATGTCGGTGCTCATTGCGCTGCTGTCGCTGCCGCTGGTCTCCCTCTCACTCGGCAGCGTCGGGCGCGCACCGATGCTCGAAGACATTAGTCGCGGGCTTCTGGGCTTGATCGGCGTCTGGATGCTGTATCGAGCCTTCCGCCGGAAGCCGCATACGCACGATCATGGTGAGGGCATGGTTGTCGGATTCATGGCCGGTCTCGTCCCATGCCCGTTGACGCTCTTCGTCATGACCTTCGCGATCTCGCGCGGCGTGCCGGAAGCCGGTGTCGCCTTCGCCGTCACCATGATGATGGGCGTTGCGCTGACGCTGTCGACAGTGGCCGCCGCGACCGTCCTGTTCCGGCAGAGAATGGTGCATCTGATCGAAAGCCGGGCCGAGCTGCTCGACAGAAGCACGCGAGCGATCGAAGGGATTGCCGGCCTTGCGCTGACGGCCGTCGCGCTACGCGAACTGATCGCACGATAGGATGGCTGCGATGGAGCGGACGATTCGGTGCAGATGGGGCGGCGGCGAAATCGAACTCGGGCTCGACGAGGCTGGCCACGGACCATCGCTCGTTCTGCTGCCAGCCTTGAGCTCCATTTCGACGCGCCACGAGATGCGCCCGCTGTTCGATCGGCTCGCATCGCAGTTCCGTGTCACAACCGTCGACTGGCCCGGCTTCGGCGACCGGGCGCGGCCACGGAATGACTGGTCGCCTGAGATCCTGTCGGCCTTCCTCAATTGGCTTCTGCAAGAGGTTGTCGAACCGCCCCACGCCGTGATTGCAGCCGGTCACGCCGCCACCTACGCACTCTTTCAGGCGGCCCATCAGCCCGGCGTGATTCAGCGTCTGGTCCTGATTGCTCCCACCTGGCGTGGGCCGCTGCCGACGATGATGAAGGGGCAGCGGCCATGGCTTGGCCGGGTGCGTACCGCCGTCGACCTGCCGCTCATCGGATCGCTGCTCTACCGCCTCAATGTCGGCAGACCCGTCCTGTTGAAGATGGCACGCGAACACGTCTACAGCGACCCCCAATGGCTGACGGGCGAGCGGCTGGCCACGAAGCGCGCCGTTACTCGAGCCCGAGGAGCACGGCATGGTTCCGTGCGCTTCGTGACCGGTGCGCTCGATCGCGTCGACAGCCGCGAAGCGTTTCTCGACCTTGCCGGGAGCGCAAACGTGCCGATCCTGGTCGTCTATGGCGACCAGACGCCGCCCCGATCGCGCGCCGAGATTGAGGTGCTCGCCGGCCTGCCGAATGTGGAGGTCAAACGGCTGACTACCGGCAAGCTCGCCGTGCATGAGGAATTTCCCGACATAGTCGCAAGCGCTATCGAGTCGTTCCTCGGCACGCATCCGCCAAGCTGAACAGCTTCAAGGGTCACCTGACCTAACCCTTGGCGAGATGGATCTTGTCGAGCGCTGCCCGCAAGCCGTGGGCGAGCTTACCCAGGTCGTCGTTGGCCCAGAAGTGCATGAAGAACAGCCGCGGCTCGTCATCGAGCATGTGGTTGTGGATCGCGGTCACCTCGATCCCGTTCTCGCGTAGTGCCCGCAGCACTGGGTTGACCTCGGTGCCGATCAGCACGAAGTCGCCAGTGATCGCGGCCTTGCCGTTGCCGGTCGGCTGGAAGTTGATGGCGATCGCGGACCCCATCGCTTCCGGCACATCCATACCGCCGTCCTTGACCGTCTCGGCGCGTGGGACATTCACTTGGTAGACGCCGCCATTCACCTTGCCTTTGTAACCGAGCGTCTGATCGACAGCGGACGTGTCAAGATCGATGGCAGCAGGGGGAGCAGCCGCGGGCGCCGGCGTATCCGAGAGCGGCGTGGCACTCTCCTGCAATGCCGCATGCAGCGCCACAGCCAGCTTTTCCGGATCACCATGTCCGAGGACATGCATGTACATCGTCGCCGGTTCGGCGCGCAGCAGATGGTTGTGAAGCGCAGTGACTTCGATCCCGCTTTCGACGAGCTTCACCATCACCGGATTGACCTCGGGCTGGGTCAGGACCAGATCGCCCATCACCATCGCGTCGTGATCGCCCATCGGTTTGAAGGCCAGCCACGAGCCGAGCGCCAGCGCCGGTTTGAGCGCCACACCGTCAAGGGTGACTTTCAGGTCGGAGCGGGGCAGCCCGACCCGATAGACGCCGCCCGGCGCCTGAGCGCCGGACCTGCCAAGCGCCTTGCTGACTGCCGTCCAATCTGGGTCTGCGTGCGCAGGCGACATGAGTATGAACATCAGGATGGTGCCGAGTGCGAGTCTTGCGTGCATAGTGGTGCTCCTTGTTCATCGCCCCCGATGTTGAAGTTGCCCCTCTCCACGCCCCCCGCCGAGGAAGGATGTGATCAGTTTCGGACCGCTGGCTTCTGCAAGATGCCTTCTTCGTAGATCGCTACGCCCGGCTCCCGGAGCTGCAGGGCTTTGCCCGAGGCCCAAACCGCGTAGCAGTGCCGGCCATCGATCGGACGATCGAGGCAAAGCTGGTCCTGATTGACCTGCCAGCGCCCAGTGCTCTTCGCTCCCATTGACACCGTCGCAAGCTCGCCATTCCGGCGGAAGACAAACGCCCAATGCACCTCGTCGGTGAACTCCATGCCGGCAAGCTTAGCTCTAAGCGCGGAACCCTTGAGCTGTCGAAAGGCGTCGCCGGCACGTGTCGGGCCGATGGCGGCCAGAACGGCCAGCCCAGCCACCAGTGCCGTTCGAGCTGGTCCCCGAAGGGAACGCAAGGTGTCGTTGGTCCAAGACTGCGCCTTCATGGCGTCGTCTCACTTTCGTTCAGCGGTGTGATCTCGATCCGATCGAAACGCGTAACACTGTCGGCCTTGGTCCAGAGCGCGACCTTGCCGGGCGAGGAGAATGTCTCGTCGTGCGCATCGATCAGCGCCGTGCCATCGAAGGACACGACAAACCGATTTCCTTGAGCCCGAAGAGACAGGGTGTGCCATGCCCCGGCCGTGACACTGACGTTCGCGCCGGCAAGCTCCTCGCGACGCCCACCCTTCACGCGGTAGAAGCGCACGTTGTCCTCAAGCGCATTGGCCCGGGCCAGATAGTAGTTCTGGGCACTTTGAAGCCGGAGTGCCACCCCGCCGGCCTGATCGACGCTTCCCGAAATGGGCTTGAAGCGAATGCTTGCCTCCAGGTCGCTGGGGAGCGTCGGCATATAGATGGCGAGGGGGAACCGACCGTCCGTTCTGTCCTCACTCAGTTGGGCCAATGCCCGGTTGCCTTCGGCTGAGGCATCTTCGACCACCTCCCATCGCCCGGCCGAGCCGTCCCCGGTCAGCGCCGAGACGAACTCTTTTGGAAGTGCACCGGGCTGAGCGCCGCCGAAGGTGATCGTCTCCGCCGAGGCCGAGCCGATCGCCGCAATCAAAGCGATGGTCGATGCAAACGAGGCATGCAGGGTCATGGGAGCCCTCCCATTGAAAAGGGCCGACCGCTCGCTGTCACGCCGCAGTCGGCTTCATTGCCGGCGGCCAGCTATGGGTCTCCGCCTTGCGGCGGGACGCCCACGCATAGAGTGCGTCGTAGATGACGAAGCCGTGCTTCAGGACCTCGTGATCGTCGGGCGTGACATCCCGAAGCCCCATGGAGATTGCCAGCAGCCCCGCCGATTGCGGCGTCAGGTCATGCCGGTCGGTATCGGCGCCACGGACAATGGCGGCGATGGTCACGATCGCAGGATCACGATCGAGGCCGTGCTTCGCAACAAACGTATCGAAGCTGCAGCCTGCGCCGACATGCGTATATTCCACACCGGGCACGTCGTAAGGAGTAGCACCCGTCTGCTCGGCGACCTTGATGACCTGATCCGGCGGTACGAACAGGAATTCCGGATCCTTGTCGATGAAGCGCGTGATCAGCCAGGGGCAGGCGATGCGGTCGATGACCGGACGTTCGCGGGTGACCCATTTCATGATGCTGTCCTCCCTTTGGTGGGCGTGAACGGAACTGTGGGGCCGCCTATCGCGTGCCAGGCAGCGATCCCGCCGGCGAGAATGTGAGCGTCGAGGCCGCGGCGACGGAGCTCTGCAACGGCTTCGCCGCTCACCTGGAAGCCGCAGACGCAATAGACGATGATCGGCTTGCCGCGCGGCAGGCCGTCGGCCCAATCCGCGATCGTCTCGGGATCGCGGAGAACCGCGCCCGGCAGCATGTCGCTGCGCTTGACGAGGTCCTCGGCAAGACAGACGTCGAGCACAAGAATGTCTTCCTGCCCCTGACGGCGGGCGAGCAGGTCCTCCGGGGCGACGGCCGGGTCGCGAGGCACGCTCTCGACCGAAGCTTCGGCAACCGGCCGGTCAGACACTCGCCGGAAGCGCGCCCCGACACGTTCCCAATGGATATTCTTCATGAAGGCATCGACATAGGCGCCGGCCTTGGCCCCGAAATCGATGTGATAGGCATGCTCGTACATATCGAGCGCGATGATCGGGATGCTGCCGGCGAGGCAGGTCGTGTGATCCTGCCCCCACTGGATCATCAGACGCTCGTGACGCTCCGACCAGACCAGCAAGGTCCAGCCCGACCCGCCCGCCTGCGCCTTGGCGCAAGCCGCGAATTTCGAACGCCAACTTGTGACGCTGCCAAAATCCCGCTCCAGCGCGGCAGCGAGATCGCCCGCTGCGTCCCCGGAGCCGCCGAGCCCGTCGAAATAGATCTCGTGCAGGATCGCCGAGTTGGCTGCGACAAGCTCTTCCCGCTTCAAGCCGTTGATGTCGAAGACCGGGGCAGCACCCCAGTCGAGTTCGTCGAGGCGCCGCTCAATCGCGTTCAGGCGCCGGACGGCGCCGCCGTAATTGTTCTCGTAATGGCTCGCAAGCAGCCGCTCAGAAAGCCCATCGAGACGGGGAGGCTTGAACGGAAGTGGGATGATCCGGTGCATGGCGTCCTCGCTTGGGCACGCAACGAGGCAACGCTACGCCCGAATCTGAAATGATACAAGTGTTGCATTCAACAATTTCAGTGATACGGTATGCATATGGGCAATGATGAGATACCTGCGGAGCAGCGCTGGCTGCTGCTGATCCACCAACTTCCCAGCAAGCCAGCCTATTTTCGGGTGAAAATCTGGCGTCGCCTGCAAGGCATCGGTGCTGTGGCAGTGAAGAGCACGGTCTATGCACTCCCGGCGAATGCCGAGACCCAGGAGGACTTCGAGTGGCTGCTGAAGGAGATCGTTGAAGGCGGCGGCGAGGCCATGGTGTGCGAGGCCCGCCTCATTGACGGCCTTTCTGACGCCCAGGCACGCGCGCTCTTCGATGCCGCTCGCGACGAGGACTATGAGGCCATCGTCAAGGAGGCACGAGCTCTCTCAGCCCGGTTCGAGGCGGCTTCGACGCCAGAGGAAAAGGCCGAAGCTCGCACCCAGACCGCCCGGTTGCGCAAGCGGGTCGCTGACGTCGCGGTGATCGACTTCTTCGGAGCGACCGGTCGCCTCTCGGCGGAAAGCCTGATTGCCGAACTCGAGCGCAGGCTCGCGGAGGAAACCGACATGGCAAAAGAACAGCCTGATGCACCACAATCGACGACCGACCTGAAGGGACGAGTTTGGGTTACGCGCAAGGGCGTGCATGTCGACCGCATCGCTTGCAGTTGGCTGATCCGGCGCTTCATCGATCCGGACGCCATCATCCGATTTGTGCCGGGCAAGGGATATGTGCCGCGGCCGGGGGAACTGCGCTTCGACATGTTCGAGGGTGAGATCACCCATGAAGGTGATCGCTGCAGCTTCGAGGTTCTGCTGGCCCGCGCCGGCCTCGCCGACGATCGCGCGCTACAGGCGGTCGCCGAGATCGTCCACGACATCGATCTGAAGGACGCGAAATTCGCACGTGAGGAAGCAACGGGCATCGCGAGCCTGATCGCCGGCGTTTGCGCTGCCAATCCGCAGGACGAACAGCGTGTCGCCCAAGGCGTACCCGTCTTCGACAACCTCTACCAATATTTCCGCACGAAGCGCGGCTGACGGACAGGAACCCGCCATGAGCAAGATCGAATCTCTCGATACCGCGCCGATCCAGCACAACGACACACCTGCTCATGGGATTTCGTTCAACGAGGCGCTGCGCGTCTGGGCGCGAGTGGCTGCGCTGAGTTTCGGCGGTCCTGCCGGCCAGATCGCGGTGATGCATCGGATTATCGTCGAGGAAAAGCGCTGGATCGGCGAAACGCGTTTCCTGCACGCGCTGAACTACTGCACGCTGTTGCCAGGTCCGGAGGCCCAGCAACTCGCCATCTACATCGGCTGGCTCCTCCACAAGACCAAGGGCGGGCTGGTCGCGGGCATTCTGTTCGTGCTTCCGGGCGCCATCGCGATCATGGCGCTGAGCTGGATCTACGCCATCTTCGGCAATGTGGGGGCCGTTCAAGCCCTGTTCTTCGGACTGAAGGCCGCTGTCCTGGCGATCGTGCTCGAGGCCGTGCTCCGGATTGGTCGCCGCGCCCTGAAAAACAACGTGATGGTCGGCCTAGCCGCCGCGGCGTTCATTGCTCTCTTCCTGTTCGATGCCCCCTTTCCACTCGTCGTGTTAGCTGCCGGCGTCATCGGCTATCTGGGCGGCCGGGCCGGCTGGGCAGCGTTTCTCGCCGGCAATGGTCACGGCAAGGTTGGTGGCAAACAGGTCGCGGACATCGATAGTGCTCTCGGCGAGGAGGTTCCCGATCACGCCCGCCCGCCGGCCAGTTGGTCGCTCAAGGTCGCCGCGGTCGGGCTGGTGCTGTGGGGCGGGCCAATCCTCGCGCTGCTCGTCCTTCTGGGACAGGGCAATGTCTTCACCGACATCTCCATATTCTTTTCCAAGATGGCGATGGTCACGTTTGGCGGCGCCTACGCTGTCCTGTCTTATGTCGCCCAACAGGCAGTCGAGCACTATGGCTGGCTGAAGCCTGGCGAGATGCTGGACGGTCTGGGCATGGCCGAGACGACCCCCGGCCCGCTCATCATGGTCACGCAGTTCGTCGGCTTCATGGGGGCCTATCGCGCGCCAGGTTCTCTGAATCCTTTGCTGGCGGGCACGCTCGGCGGCCTTCTCACGACCTGGGTGACATTCGTCCCGTGCTTCCTGTGGATCTTCCTTGGTGCGCCGTTCATGGAGACTATGCGCAACAACAAGGCGCTCTCCGCAGCCTTGGCGGCAATCACCGCCGCCGTCGTCGGAGTGATCCTGAACCTCGCCGTGTGGTTTGCGCTGCATGTGCTGTTTGCACGCCTCGATGAAGTTCGTGGCTTCGGCATGACTGTCGATGTGCCGGTGCTGAGTTCCGTAAACATCCCATCGTTGATCCTCACCCTTGGAGCGATCATCGCGGTGTTCCGCTTCAAAGTCGGGATGCTGACCGTACTGGGAGCCTGCTCGATCCTGGGTCTTCTCTACGGACTACTCACCGGACTGGTCTGATCAGCGCGGCATCGAACTGAAGGGAGATGCGGCGCGGGAAGCTCCCGCGCCGCAATGCTGCACTTAGCTTCAGGCCATGTGCTCGCGGAACCAGTCGGCGGCATCGCCGACCGTGCGATCGACGACATCGGGCTACTCGCAATACTGACAGTGATTGGTCTCGTTCTCCCATCAAAGGAAGTGGCAGGGCGTGCGAGCATCTCTCCTCTCAGACTAGCCACCGCAGACATGTATCTCATTGTTTATTAATGAGATTTCTTGCAGATTTGTATGGCAACGGGCGGGAGGGGGCGAACCCACGGTGGGCTCGCGCCCAAGATGGCTTTCATGACCGTGGCGCTGGGAAAACGGACGGGAATGGGGCTGACGCGGCCCGTCCCGGACGGCGGTCCTACCGGGTCCGGCGGTCCGCGCAACGGCTTCGCCGTCCTCCACTGCGTTCCGGCCCTGACCACCCCGTCGCGCAGGCGCGCCGGGGCCCCGGTCGGGTGCGCGGGCCTCAGACCAGCCCCGGCTGACGGACCTCCGTGACGGCCGCGATTGGCGCGGCCTCGATGAAGGAGGTTCAGGACAATGAAAAGGAAGGAAAGCAGGCCGCGCACCGACATCTATGCGCAGATCACGGAAATGCTCGTCGCCGCACTGGAGAAGGGGGTGCGTCCCTGGGTGCAGCCCTGGAGCGCAGGCAATGTGAAGGGCCGCGTGACGCGGCCGCTGCGCCACAATGGCGAGCCCTACACCGGCATGAACGTGCTGCTGCTCTGGTCGGAAGCGATGGCGCGCGGCTTCACCTCGCCGATGTGGATGACCTTCAGGCAGGCATCCGAGATCGGCGCCCATGTCCGCAAGGGCGAAAGCGGCGCGACCGTCGTCTATGCCAGCCGGTTCAAGCGCACTGAGACCGACGCGCGCGGCGACGAGGTCGAACGGGAGATTCCCTTCCTCAAGGCCTACACCGTCTTCAATTGCGAGCAGATCGAGGAGGGCGCCGAGTCCTCCCCGGCGATCCGCCTGCGCGTGCTCAGCCTCGGCGCCGGCGTGCAGTCCACCACCCTCGCGCTGCTCGCCGCCCATGGCGAGATCGGCCCCATGCCCGACTGTGCGATCTTCGCTGATACGCGCTGGGAGCCCAAGCCGGTCTACGAGCACCTGGCCTGGCTCATGTCGCCCAACGTCCTGCCATTCCCGGTCCATATCGTGTCTGCCGGTGATATCCGGGCGAATCTCATCGCGGCGGCGGGAGGCCGCCGCTGGGAATCGATCCCCGCGTTCACGCGCCGTGTGGACCGGCAGGGGCGCGTCTCGGTCGGCATGATTCGGCGCCAATGCACCGGCGACTACAAGATCGATCCAATCCGTCGGAAGGTGCGCGCGCTCGCCGGCTTGACGCGCCGGCGGTCGCCGGCCGTGCCGGTTGTCGAGCAATGGATCGGCATCTCGACCGACGAGATCATCCGCATGAAGCCGAGCTTCGAGAGCTGGCGCCTCAACCGCTGGCCGCTCGTCGAAAGGCGCATGTCGCGACGCGACTGCCTGTCCTGGCTGACGCGGCACGGCTATCCGCGACCCCCGAAAAGTGCCTGCATCGGTTGCCCGTTCCATAGCGACGCGGCGTGGCGGCGCCTGCGAGACGGCGATCCGGCGGGCTGGGCCGATGCGGTCGCGGTCGACCGGGCGATCCGCTCAAGCCTGCGCGGCATCCGTGGCGAGGTCTTTCTCCATCGTTCGGCGATGCCGCTGGAAGACGCCGATCTCACCACGGCGACCGATCACGGCCAGCTCGATCTCTGGCCCAACGAATGCGAAGGAATGTGCGGCCTGTAACTGTGGGCTGGCACCGCGAGGGCTGCCGAAAGGCTGCTCCCGGTTCGGATACGATAGAGGGGCGGCACCGGTGCAAGGAAGCCCGGCCGCAGCGTTGTGCCAGGCCGTCTTCCTCTCAATGACGACCCATCATACCGGCAGTCGGGCCGCGTCAAGGAGGCGCGGTGCCCCCAATTTTCCCGCCGCTGCGCGACGACAAAATCGGCACTCCCGCGCGCCGGCGCTGCCGGTCGCTGCGCGATCCTTGACCCGTCCCTCCAACGCCCGGTGCGCCGCCTTCGTCATCGAGACGAAGGAGGTTCACATGACGAAGGTTCTCGACATCTACGCCGAAATCGCCGAGCTGCGCGCCGAGCTCGCGCACTGCATCCTCACCCGCAAGGAGCGCAGGGACTCGCTGCGGCGCCTCGAGGAGCTGCTCGCGGAGGCCGAGCGCCGCAGCCGCGAGGCGGAGGGAGCGTGAGCCCCCTTTTTTGTCGGCGCCGGCGCTCGCGTTTCCGCGTTTTCTGCTCGGCGATGCTTCTGGTCGGGCAGGCCCGCCCGGCGGGCGGGCGCTCTCGCCGCCGCGGTCCGCCAGCGGAAGGACCAGGCTGGGCGGTCTCGGCCTCTCCCGACCATGGCAGGTCGCCGGTCGCGGGCCGGATGGCGGAGCTTGAGCGGAGGGCGTCGCGCCGTCCTGAACTGCTCCGCTGCCGGCGCGGGGATCGCGTTCGTCATGTTGGCGACGGGATAGGGCGCTGGGCCGGCCGGCGGGGTGCGTGAGGGCTGCGGATCCGCGATCTGGGTGGGGCGAGCGGATAGCGCGTGGCCATTGTGCCGTCGGGAGCTCGGCGATCTTCGCGCATGTCGCATTCCCCCGGTGTTGCGATGGCCTCTCCCATGGCGAACCCGATTTGGCAGGTCTGGCCGAAGGACAGGCGCTGCGCGCCCTCGATCTTGTCCCCGCAACGTCCGGCGACGGCTTTTTTCCGCCGCCGGCCACCCCGGAGGGGACCCGGCCGGCTTTGCATCGCGAAGCAAAAAAGCCGTCTCCGGCCGCCCTCCACTGCGTTCCGGCCCGAAGGACCACCCCATTGCGCAAGCGCAACGGGGACCCCGTTGGGTGCGGGTCGATCGCCGTCGGCCTCACGACCGCCATCGGGTCGCGATGGGCGCGGCCCGGAACCAAGGGAATGAGACAATGGCCAACATCGGCACCTTCACCTCGAACGGCAACGGCTTCACCGGCAACATCCGCACCCTCGGCCTCAAGGCCCGGACCCGCATCGTCCGCATCCCGAACCCGTCCGACCGCGGCCCCCAGTTCCGCATCTTCGACGCCGAGAACGTCGAGCTCGGCGCGGCCTGGCAGCGGACCGCCGAGGAGACCGGCCGCGACTACCTCTCGGTCAAGCTCGACGATCCGTCCTTCCGCGAACCCCTCTATGCCACCCTGGTTGAGGTCGACGGCGAGGAAGGCCTGCAGCTGATCTGGTCCCGGCCGCGGCGGGATTGATCGCAGCGACGCGAGGGCTCCGCCGCTAGGCGGGGCCTTCGTCCTTTCCGGACGCGAGGAGACCCCAATGACGCGATCCTACTCATCACAGCGCCGACACCGGCATCCCGACGACATCGTGCTCTGGCCTGACGGCTCCTGGGCGACGCTCGAGGAGGTCCGCAACGGCGACTATGACTGGAAGTCGGACGACTATGAGATCATCGACCACATGGACGACGCCCGGCTGAAGGCGGCCGGAGTCCTCGACGAGACCATGTGACGCCCCCCGGCCGGCAGCGGTTCGCTTGCCGGCCATTTTCATGTCTCTATTCAAATAGCGTCGCGATAGCCGCGCCGTCTCTTGCTGCGCTCGAGGCGGCTCAGCGCGTCGCCGGCCTCGTCGGGCCGATCGAAGGTCTGCATCATCGATTGGCCATTGGTGCCGATCCGTCCCCAGTTCCGGATGACCGAGGCGCCGCCGAACAGGGTCGGCTGGATCGCGAGCATGTAGAAGCGCCGCATGTTCTGCGTCGGATCTATACGGCGAAGATGGACGGGCAGGCTCTCCGTGTCGGTCATGGGCGGATTCTCGCCTCCTGTGGAGGCACCGTCCAATGGGTTTTCCGAATCGATCCGGGAGGATCGATTCATTGCGCTGATGGGTCAGTCGCACCAGCTGCGCCGGCCGCCGTCCCAGCGGCGGACGAGCCCTTCGGCGACCAGCCGCTCGCCGATCGAGCGGCCCGCACGCAGGACCGTGCGCAGCTTGCGGCCAAAGGGGTCTTCGTCCCGTGGTCCCGCGACCAGCGAAAACGGCCCGGCGTTGAGCATCGCCTGCAGCCTGCGTTTCGCCGCCTCGCCGAGCTCCCGCTCATATCCGCAGCGCGGCGGGGTGAGTTCCGGCGCGTCGATATCGGCGATCCGGATCTTCTGCCGGCCGAGCCAGAAGGTGTCGCCGTCGACCACGCAGTTGAAGCGTCGAGCGCTCCGGCAAATGGAGAATATAGCGGTCACCGTGTCGGCGGGAGGTCCGGAAGCCGCGCCAGGCATCGGCTCGGCGCCTCCGCGATATGCCCAATAGAACGTGGCGAGGACAATCGTGGCGACGACGGCGCGTTTGGCGAGAAGGCTCCTCATTCTGCTGGATTGCCGTTCAAGCCGGGCGTTGGATCGCGTCGGCGGCGCTGTCGTTCTGGATGGGCTGATATTTTCAATGCGGCGTTCTTTCTTTGGCCGAATCCGGTCCGGGTCCGAGGCACAGGATGACGTTGCACGTCACAAGATGCAGCCCGGGAAGAGGACTTGCGGAAAGGCGGGATAACTGGGCGAGCCGCCTGCGGCGGACTGGCTCTACTCGCGCCGCTGCGCTTCGCTCCCGGAGTCCGCTGCGCGGTCTCCGCCATGCGGTGACGATCCATCTCGCGGGACGAGGCCGCCCGGATCGACCGGGCGCCCCGTCGCGAGGGCAACCCTCGCGCACCAGGCCGGCTGGCCGCCGGATGCGGACACGGCGCCCGGCGGGCGCCGTGGCTTTCCTCTCTCTCTCTGACGTCCGATCATACACCCGCCACTCCGGCGTCAAGGACATCGCGGTTCCCCCAATTTTCCGCCGCCGCCCGGGAGGCGCCGCCGGAAAATCGGCACCCCCGCTCGCCGCCGCAGGCGGTCGCTTCGCGATCCCTGACTCCTCGCGCCTACGGTGCAGCCGCCTTTCGTCAGAACGAAAGGAGACACCCCATGTCCGACATCGACTACCTCTCGCTGTTCACGCGCCTCAACGGCTTCAGGTTCGTAGCCAGGATCAGTCGCGTCGGTTGCGACAATGATCTCGCGCGCAGCGCACACGACCGGCTGGTCGCCAAGCTCGGCGATCTGATCGAGCTGATGATACGCGCGGTGGAGGCGCAGCGGTGCGCGCGAGACGGCGCCGACCCGGCGCGCGCCGAGGAGGCCGCCGAAGACCTCTATTGGATCGAGGCGGAATTCGAACACCGCTGGATCGCGCAGCCGCAGCCGCTCCTCGATCATCTCGACATCTACCTCGCGACGCAGGAGATATTCGATCCCCGCACGAGGCGCTGGTACGCGCTCGCCGAATGCGGCCCGTCGCTGCGCGAGGTGAGTGACCGCAGCCTCTGCGGTCTGCGCCAGATCATCGACCAGATCGCCTCCGAGACCGGCGTGAGCTTCCATGCCCGCCGCATCGTCTACGGGCCTGCGGAGCTGGCGCCGAGCGGCCGGTGAGCCGCAGGCGAGAGGCGGTCGGCCGCCTCTCGCTCTCGCATGGATGCCACCTCCGACCACGTCATGCCGGAAGCTCCGGCATGGCTCCATCGCCGATGTTCCAGGTCCACGACGCGATGCCGCTCTCGGCGATCAGCTCGTCGAGCTTTTCCCGATAGTCGGCCTCGGCGCCGTCGGGCACGATATACATGCCGAGCGGTGCGGCGCCGTCCTGCCGCAGAACAACGCAGGCTATCGGGTGCGCGGCCGGCAGGTTGTAGCGCAGGCTTTTCACGAAGCTGGCGCCGCGCTTCGCCAGCGCGTCGATCAGCGCCGCCTCGTAGCGGTTCTCGAACGGCAGCCAGCGATCGGTCACGACCATGAGCGCGATCGACTCGATCGAGGCGATGCCCGCGGCATCGATGCCGAAGGTGGCGATCGCGATCAGATGCGAATCCGCCGTCGCGTTCCACAGCGCCAGCTCCGGGGCGAACACCGCGTTGATCCGCCGATGAACATCCTCGTTCAGCATGAAGGGAAAGCGCGGGAGATGCTTGATCACGACGCGGTGGCCGAAGCGCGCCGGTGCGATCTCCTTGACCTCGCCGATCAGCATGGCGAGCGAGCGGCGCTTGCCCTCGGCCTTCAACGCGCGGCTGAGGAACGTCTCGCGCCGCTGCGCGATCGCGGCGTCGCGATCGGCGTCGAATATCTCGGGAATGAACAGGACGTCCGCGAGCGACTTGCCCTTCGCGGTCTTGCCCTCGGCCGCCTCGAGCAGGAACTTGCGCAGCACCGCCCAGTTGCGTCGGCCGGTCATCGCCGGACGCCAGCGATTGAACTCGGCCTGCTCCCACAGGTAGTGCAGCAGGGCGCGCAGCGAGAGGCGCGAACCGTCCGTCTTCACCGCGCCGGCATCGATCGCCTCGCGCGACGCCGGCGCCGCCCGACCGGCCTGCTTCGACAGGCTGAAGTCGAGCTTGAGCAGGGTGACGCCGTCCTCGGCATTCTCGACGATCGCCTCGCCGTCGACGGCGCCGAGGCCGGACAGGGCATGCGGCGGCTCATAGGAATCGCAATCCGGATCGTGCCGCGGTCCGCTGCCGGGCATCCGCTTCAGCACATGGCGGCCACCGGCGCGTGCGACATACATCGGCACGCCCTCCGGCCGGCACAGGCACAGCGGATGTTCGCGCCGGGCAAACGCCTCCGCCAGCCGCTCGGCGATGTCGCCGGCACTGTCCTCGACCTCCATGTCGCCGATGCCCAGCCGTCTCAAAGCACTTCTCCCGGCGATCAGCTGATCGCTCCTGCCGCCCGCGGAATTCCCCTATCGCCGCCGATCATCGCACCGCTTCCTTCCGGTGGAATCTGTTTTCGCCGACGCAGCTTCTCATGTCGTCGCGGCGGAACCAGATGGCCCGCCCGCAGCGCAGCGGCGGATTGCCCGCCGTGAACACGATCTGCTCGTCGGCGCGCATGCGCAGGACCTCGTGCGGCAGGATCAGCGGACGGCGCGCCAGCTGCTTCGAGCGCGTGCGCGACGATCCCGACATCTGCGAGGAGCGGCTGAGCTGGTCGACCTCGACCGTGGTATCGCCGCAGCGCTTGGAGATGTAGTCGGCGGTCTCCGGATCGTTGATCGCGGCGAAGCTGATCCACGACGCCGACTCGAACCATTTCGAGGTGGCATCGCGGCCGCCATAGGCCTCACGCATCTGCCCGATCGACTGGAACAGCAGCGTCATGGTGATGCCGTATTTGCGGCCGGCGTCGCGGGCGGTCTCCAGGATGCGCAGGAAGCCGAGCCGGGCGACCTCGTCGAGCAGGAACAGGGAACGATCCTTCACCTCGCCATTGCGGTTGTAGATCGCGTTCATCAGCGCGCCGATGATGACGCGGGCCAGTCCCGGATGCGCCTCCAGCACTTTCAGATCGAGCGCGATGAAGATGTCGGTCCCGCCGTCGGCGAGCTCGTCGGTGGTGAAGCTGTGGCCGGAGATCAGGGCCGCGTAGTTCGGATAGGACAGCCAGTGCGTTTCCTTCACCGCATTGGCGTAGACCCCGGAGAAGGTCTCCGGCGTCATGTTGACGAACACCGCGACATTCTCCTTCACGAAGTCCGATCCCGACTGTTCGTAGATCCTCGTCAGCCGCTCCCGCAGCTTCGGCTCAGGCTCGGAGAGATTGGCGCGCACCTGCCGGAGCGTCTGGTCCTTCTGTTCCGTATGACCCGACAGGCAGACGTCCGCGATCAGCGCGGTGAGAAGCTGCATCGCGGAGGCGCGAAAGAAGTCGTCGCGGGCGGAGGCCTGGCGGGCCGTGTCGGTCATCACCCAGGTCGCGACCGCGACGATGTCCTCTTCCTTCGTGCCGCCGAAACGCCCGATCCAGTCGAGCGCGTTGAAGCCGGTGGCGGCATCGGCCGGGTCGAGCACCACCACCTTGCGGCCCGCCTTGCGCCGATGGCCGCTCACCATCGGCGCAACCTCCGATGAGGGGTCGAGCACCACGAGGCCGCCGCCCCATTTCAAGGCCGAGGGAATCGTCACCGACGTGGTCTTGAAGCCGCCGGAGCCGGCGAAGACGATGCCGTGCGAGGAGCCGAACGAGCCGTCGAAGCAGAGCAGCGGTGAGCGTCCGCCGCTGCCCCAGGTCTCGCGGCTGTCGGCACGGAACGCGATGCCGGCGACGGAATCGCGATCGACCCGGTAGCGCTCGCCGATGACGATGCCGCCGGCATCGCCGAACAGCTTGCCGGCCGCTTCCATCCGCATCCAGTCGGTCTCGCCATGGATCGCACGTCGGCCCTTGATGCGGCGCGGCGTCGCTGCTGCTAAGGCGGCATTTCCCTTGATGGCGACGCGTAGCGCGAACATCGCGCTAACCAGCGCGATCGCCGCGCCGATCATCGTTCCCGGATCGGCATAGGCAAGCACGGATTGCCCCGCCGGCACGCGGTCCGCCAGAGCGGCGAGGCGCGCGCCCTCGCGGATGACGGCGATACCGATGACGGCCGCGCTTCCGGCTACGACGCCCCATCCGACCGCCCGGATCGCGATCGCGCCGGCCGCGGCGAAGAGCAGGATCAATCCGACCCCGCCAGTTAGCGCATAGGGTAGCGCGAGCCCGGCACGGCCGAGCATCAGCCGCGCCGCCTCGGTTTTACCGAAGCCCGCCAGCCAGTGCTCGGCGCCGGTCGTCGTGATCGCCACGGTGATCATGATCGCCGCCTGCAGGCCCGCGAGAAGCACCCTATTCATGATCGTGCCCGAAGGCTTCCGCGCCGATGGCGCTGAGCCGCGTTCGCTCGGCCTCGTCCTCGCTGGCGCGGCGATGCCCGTCGATCAGCAAGCCGAGAAGCAGTGCGCGCTTCTCGTAGCGCAGCCCCGCCTTCACGATCAGCCCGCCGAGCTCGATCTTCTCGCGCGTGTCCTTCTTGCGGGCGTCCGATGAGCTCGACCTGTGCATGCGCTCAAGCCTCGCGATCGCCGCCCTGAGGCGCGCCAGCCGCGAGCGTCGTGGACGCCCCGCCATTTGGCTGCCGGCCTGCGCCGCCCTTTCTCCCGGTCGATGCGCCACTGTCGCCACGAAACCGTTTCGCCACCACCTCGAAGGCCGAGAGCAGCGCCGTCTCCTCGATCTCGATCTCGCCGAGACCGGCCTTCAGCGCGATCCGACCGATGCGTTCGGCCTCGCGCGTCTCGGCCTGCCGCAGCTGGTCCTGCAGCCTGGCGATTTCCTCTCTGATCTGTCGCGACGGCTTCTTCATTCCGGTTGACCTTCCGCTGTCCGGTTTCTGCTGGATCGAGGCCCAGCTTTCCCCGGATGAGCGCCAGCGGCGACTAGTAAAAAAGCTAGTCGGCGAAGCCGACGCCGTTTGAGATCATCCCGGCCGTTCCGAAGGAGCGGCATCCAAGGGCGCAGTAATACGTCGCTGGTGCGACGTGCTGCGCCGGCCCTGGCGGGGCCGGCCTCTCCCGACGAACACGCCGTTCGAGACCTCGAGGGGAGACGCCGTCACCGTGGCGATCACGCATTTCACGCCCCAGCTCATCGGCCGCGGCAATGGCCGCAGCGCCTTGCTGTCGGCCGCGTATCGCCATTGCGCGCGGATGGAATACGAGGCCGAGGCCCGCACGGTCGACTATTCCAACAAGCGCAATCTCGCCCATGAGGAATTCCTGCTGCCGGCCGACGCGCCGGAATGGGCGCGGGCGCTGATCGCCGACCGCTCGGTCGCCGGCGCCGTGGAGGCGTTCTGGAACAGGGTCGAAGCGTTCGAGAGGCGCGAGGATGCGCAGTTCGCCCGGGAATTCATCATCGCGCTGCCCGTGGAGCTGTCCAAGGAGCAGAACATCGCGCTGATGCGGCAGTTCGTCCTCGAGCAGGTGCTGGCGCGCGGGCAGGTCGCCGACTGGGTCTATCACGACGAGCCGGGCAATCCGCACGTCCACCTGATGACGACGCTGCGCCCGCTGACCGAGGACGGCTTCGGACCGAAACGCATCCCCGTCATCGGCGAGGATGGCGAGGTCCTGCGCAACCAGGCCGGCAAGATCGTCTATCGACTCTGGTCGGGCGAGAAGACCGAGTTCCTGGAGCAGCGCAATGGCTGGCTCGATCTGCAGAACCAGCATCTGGCGCTCGCCGGCCTGGAGATCCGAGTCGACGGGCGGTCCTATGCCGAGCGCGGCATCGACCTGGTGCCGACGACGCATATCGGCGTCGGCGCCAAGGCGATCCAGCGCAAGTCGTCGCGCGAGGGCGAGGCGGTCGATCTCGAACGGCTGAAGCTGTTCGAGGCGCAGCGCAGCGAAAACAGGCGGCGCATTCTGCTGCGGCCTGAGATCGTGCTCGACCTGCTGTCGTCGGAGAAGAGCGTCTTCGAGCAGCGCGATATCGCCAAGGTGCTGCATCGCTATGTCGACGATGCAGGCACCTTCCAGCAGCTGATGGCGCGTATCCTCCAGAGCCCGGAGCTCCTGCGCATCGAGCGCGAGAGCGTCGACTTCGCGACCGGGGAGAGAATGCCGGCGCGCTATACGACGCGCGAGCTCATCCGTGTCGAGGCCGGCATGGCGCGTCAGGCGATCTGGCTTTCCGGGCGAAGCTCACATGGCGTTCGCGAGCGCTTGCTGGAGCAGGTGTTTGCCCGCCATGAGCGACTCTCCGAAGAGCAGCGCACGGCGATCGAGCATGTGACGAAGCCGGGCGGGATCGCCGCCGTCGTCGGCCGCGCCGGCGCCGGCAAGACCACCATGATGAAGGCGGCGCGCGAGGCTTGGGAACTTGCCGGCTGCCGTGTCGTCGGCGCCGCACTCGCGGGCAAGGCGGCCGAGGGTCTGGAGAAGGAAGCCGGCATCCAGAGCCGCACGTTGGCGTCCTGGGAGCTGCGCTGGAAGCAGGGCAGGGACACGCTCGATTCCGGCACCGTCCTCGTGCTCGACGAAGCCGGCATGGTCGCCTCCAAGCAGATGGCGCGCTTCGTCGAAGCGGCGGTGAAGGCCGGCGCCAAGCTGGTGCTCGTCGGCGATCCCGACCAGCTTCAGCCGATCGAGGCGGGGGCGGCGTTCCGCGCCATCGTCGAGCGCATCGGCTATGCCGAACTCGAGACGATCTATCGGCAGCGCGAGCAATGGATGCGCGCCGCCTCGATGGACCTGGCGCGCGGCCGGATCGCCGAGGCGCTCTCCGCCTATCAGCAGCAGGGCAGGGTGCTCGGCTCGGTTCTGAAGGCCGAAGCCGTCGCCAGTCTGATCGCGGACTGGAACCGGGACTATGATCCCGCCAGGAGCTCGCTGATCCTCGCGCATCTGCGCCGCGACGTGCGGATGCTGAACACGATGGCGCGCGATAAGCTCGTCGAACGCGGCCTCGTTGGTGAGGGTCACGCGTTCCGCACCGAGGACGGCGCCCGCAAGTTCGATGCGGGGGACCAGATCGTCTTCCTGAAGAACGACAGCGCCCTCGGCGTGAAGAACGGCATGATCGGCAAGGTGGTCGAGGCCGCACCGAACCGCATCGTCGCGACGATCGGCGAGGGGGATCAGCGGCGTCAGGTCACGGTAGATCAGCACCTCTATCGCAATGTCGATCACGGCTACGCCACCACGATCCACAAGGCCCAGGGCGCCACCGTCGACCGCGTGAAGGTGCTCGCCTCGCTCTCGCTCGACCGCCACCTGACCTATGTCGCGCTGACCCGGCACCGCGAGGACATGGCGCTCTACTACGGGCGCCGCTCCTTCGGCTTCCATGGCGGGCTCGCCAAGGTCCTGTCGCGACGCAACGCCAAGGAGACCACGCTCGACTACGAGCGAGGCACGCTCTACCGGCAGGCGCTCCGCTTCGCCGAGAACCGCGGCCTGCACATCGTCAAGGTCGCCCGCACGCTGCTGCGCGACCGGCTCGACTGGTCGGTCCGGCAGAAACAGAAGCTGGCCGATCTCACGCAGCGCCTGCGCGGCATCGGCGCGCGCCTCGGCCTCATCGATCCCCGTCAGACACGCAGCTCAAAGGAGGCCGCAGCGATGGTCGCCGGCGTCACCCTGTTCACCAAATCGATCCAGGACGCGGTCGAGGAGAAGCTGCGCGCCGATCCTGCCGTCACCAGGCAGTGGGACGAGGTCTCGACCCGCTTCCGCTATGTCTTCGCCGATCCGGAGACGGCGTTCCGCGCCATGAATTTCGACGCGGTCCTGTCGGATCCCGCTGCGGCGAAGACGGCGCTCGACCGGCTGGTTTCGGAGCCGCAGGCGCTCGGCCCCCTCAAGGGCAGGACCGGGCTTCTGGCCGGCAAAGCCGATCGCGAGGACCGCCGCGTCGCCGAGCTCAATGTCCCGGCGCTGAAGCGGGACATCGAAAGCTATCTCAACCTGCGCGAGGCCGCCGTGCAGAAGCTCCAGGTCGACGAGCAGGCGATGCGCCATCGCGTCTCGATCGACATCCCGGCCTTGTCGCCGGCGGCGCATCGCGTGCTGGAGAGGGTGCGCGACGCCATCGACCGTAACGACCTGCCGGCCGCGCTCGGCTATGCGATTTCCAACCGCGAGGTGAAGGGCGAGATCGACGGATTCAACAAGGCGATCGCGGAGCGGTTCGGCGAGCGCACGCTGCTCACCAACGCCGCCCGCGAACCCGCCGGCAAGATCTTCGACAAGGCGGCCGACGGGCTCGCTCCGGGCGAGCGGCAGAAGCTCGCCGAGGCCTGGCCGACCATGCGGACCGCGCAGCAGCTCGCCGCCCAAGAGCGCACCGCCGCGACGCTGAAGCAGGCCGAAACCCTGCGCCAGAGCCAGCGGCAGACGCCGGTGATGAAGCAGTGAGGCGGCGCGCCATCCTCATAGTGCCGGCCGCGGTCGCGTCTCTGATCATGCTCGCCGGCACCGCGTGGTTCGCCGGCTTGCGCCTCAATCTCACGCGCAGCTATCCGCTCGGCCTGTGGCGGATCGAGCCGCTCGACGGACCGCCCGCCATGGGTGATCTCGTCTTCATCTGCCCGCCCGACAGCACCGCCTTCCGCCTGGCACGCGAGCGCGGCTATCTCGGCCGCGGCCTCTGCCCAGGCTGGTTCAGCCCGATGATCAAGACGGTTGTGGCGACGGAAGGGCAGGCGATCGCGATCGGCGCCGGCGTCGAGATCGACGGACGGCGGCTTCCTCATTCCGATGTTCGGCCGACCGACGCCGCGGGCAGGGCGCTCACGGCCTTTTCGGGTGGGCCGGTTTCGCCCGGTTCCCTCTTCCTCCACTCCGATTTCGCGGGCTCCTATGACTCACGGTATTTCGGGCCGATCCCGGCCAGCGGTGTGCTCGGCCGCGCGCACCCGCTCCTCACCTTCGAGCCGTGACATGGCGCGGGATCTGGTGCTGATCCTGATCGCCGCGCTGGTCGGCGTCATCGGCTGGAGCGGCGAGCCGCTGGCGCTGCCGCTCGCGATGCTGTTCCCGGCGCTATGGGCCTTCGCGCGCAGCCGCTTCGTCGCAGCGCTGGTCGCGATGGCGTATTTTCTCGCGGCGTCGAGAGGCCTGCCGCAAGGCGTCGCCAACTTCTACGCCTCCGACATGTGGCCGGGCGTGTTTCTCTGGCTGGTCGCGTCGTTTGCTTTCGTCGCCGTCCACGGGTTGCTCTGGACGAGCCGGCCGGGAGGAGGCAGGGCGGCGAAGTCTGGGCTGGCGGCTGCTTTGATGGCGGTGCCGCCCTTCGGTATCGTGGGTTGGGCGCATCCGCTGACGGCGGCCGGCGTGCTGTTTCCCGGATGGGGCTGGCTAGGACTGGCGGCCGCCGTGGTCGGCCTCATGGCGATGACGACGCGAGCCTCGCCGATCGCGGCGATCGCGCTCGGCGGGTTCTGGCTGTGGTCGGTCGCGACATGGACGCCGCCGCCGCTCCCGGAAGGATTCCGGGGCGTCGACCTCGATATGGGCCAGAGCCTCGGGCGCGACAGTACGCTCGAGCGCCAGCGCGACCTGATCACTTCGGTCATGCGGGATGGAGAGCAGGTCGCCAGGATCGTGGTGCTCCCGGAAAGCGCGCTCGGGTTCTGGACGCCGAGCGTCGAGCAGCTGTGGCGTGACGCGCTCTCAAGCGGCGACATCGCGGTGATCGCTGGCGCTGCCGTCATCGATCCGCAGGGCTACGACAACGTGCTGGTCGCGATCTCGGCGGACAAGGCCAGCATCCTTTATCGCGAGCGCATGCCGGTTCCGGTCTCGATGTGGCAGCCCTGGCGCCGCCTGGTCGGGCGGGCGGGCGGCGCACGGGCGCATCTTTTCGCCAACCCGGCCGTCGAGCTCGGCGGCCAGCGCATCGCGCCGCTGATCTGTTACGAGCAGCTCGTCGTCTGGCCCATCCTGCAGTCGATGCTGCAGCGGCCGGACGCGATCGTCGCCACCGGCAATGGCTGGTGGACTGTCGGCACCTCGATCATCGACATCCAAAACGCCAGCACGATCGCCTGGGCGAGGCTGTTCGATGTGTCGCTCGTCACCGCCTTCAACCGATAACCCAGGGAGTTCTCATGGTCGACGCCGCCCTCATCCAGCAATGCGCCGATCCCGGCCTGAAGCCCGCGATCGTCGAGAAGTTCATCGTGTCGGCGGGCTCGCCGGATCCGCTGGCGGTCACCGTCCGGTCCGGCGGCCGCGTCGTGCTGATTCCCCGGCCTGGCACGGGGGAGGAGGCCATGGCGCTCGTCCGCCAGCATGTCGGCAAGGCCGTCGTGCGGGTCGGCGTCACGCAATATCCTGCAGGGGTCGGCATCACCGACGTTTCGGAGCTGAAGCCCGATCTGGTCGACGCCTGCGCCAACATCCGGATGGGCACGAAGCTCTTCGCCAAGGTCTACCGGATCGTCACCAAATGGTACGGCAACGCCGTTGACGAGGCCTTCGACGATGCGATCGAGGCCTGGAAGACCGGTAGCTTCGAGGGAAAGGCGATATTCAGCGAGCCGGATCCCGGCGACGTGAAACTCGCGGTGCCGGCTCCGGCGGAAGCAGATCGGAGCGAAGCGGGCCCAACCGAAGCCGCGGGACCGGTTCGCCCCGAACCCGTCGATCCGAACAAGGCGGGGATCCGCATCGATTTGTCCGGTATCGGCGGTAGCCGGCCAAAGTCCGATTGATGAATTGTCCCCACGAGACTGGCGGGCCAGCCTCTCCCTAGCGGCGTAGAGCACTCAGATGTCGATCGACGAGCATCCGGCCGCCGGTCGCAAATCGCTCCGAGGGTGCCGTCGTATTTGTGCTCAGCTCAGTTCCCGCGCCAGTCCGATAGGAAGCCCCTTCAGGCCCGCGCATGTAACAGAGCCGATCGCGTCCCGATATCGAATGACCTCGCCCGCGCGCTGCGCGTGCGGATCCTTTCGAGCGTCTCGTCGATGTCATCTACGGCGAACATGACGCGCAGATGGCCGAGAGCGTTGACCGGGGCCTGGCGGTGATCCGCGAACGTAGCCGGCTTAGGGAAGCGGGAGAGCTTGAGGCGGCCGTGGCTGTCCGGCGTGCTCATCAGGCAATCCCAGTCGCGCGGAGGCCGCTCGAAATAGCATTGAGATCGTTCGGTTCTACGGGATTCACCGCTTCGCTCTAGCGATTGGGGCGTCTCATCTTTATAAGGGCCGGCAGGGCAGTACGCGCTGCCTCGGGGTGTGGAAACCCCTACTCAGCGGTCGGTGCCAACCGGGAAGGCACCAAGGATCCTCTGGCCTTACGGCCGGGGGCCTGTGACGCATGTCCAGGCGCCTCGGTGCTAAAGGTCGCAGGACCGTCTGAGTACGGTTTCCAACCCCCGGCTTGGGATCAGGGATTGACGTTTGCGGGGGCGCACCGCGGACGACCTTTGAAGAAGAAGGCGGATGGGAAACGACCAGAACTGCGCTGTGCAGCCGGAGCACAAAGTCACGCTGAGGCCGGTCGTCGGCCTGACCGAGCATCTCCCCAAGCGAGATCTCGAACAAATCACAATTCAGGCAATCAGGACACATCGGCGCCTCCGCGACGCGGCCGAGGCGAAATATGAGGAATGGCGCAGGTCGCCGCCTGTTGCCAACTGTGAAAGCGTAGGTCCCGCCCGCATCGCCTATGTCAGCGCGATGATCGACATGCATGCCCAACAGACCCTCCTTTCGACGCTCCTCGACGTCCTCGGCCATGTCCCGCCGGTGCCGGTGGAGTGATAGGAGCGAACCGCTCACATCAGCTTCACCTTCGTGGTCAGAGCCGTATCAAGAGCTGCAGTGTCCCATTTGTTGCCCTTGGACATGCTAGAAAGGGACTGTCTGCATAACGAAGAAGGACAGCCATGATGCCTATATAGCCGCCGCACCGGAGCAGTTCCGCGACATGTTGGGCCAGCTGCGCGCGCAGTTATCGCGGGCGCGGCCAGGCGCCGAAGAAGTCATGATGTACGATAGGCCCGGATTTCAGATCGAAGGGACGATCGTCGCGGGCTATGCCGCCTTCAGCAAACAATGTGGTCTCTATGTCGATCCGGGTGCAATTGCGGCCCATGCAGACGAGATCGCATCTTCGAAACTCAAGGCGACTAAGACCGGAGTTACGTTCTTGGTGAGTAAGCCTATTACTGATCAACTCGTTAGGAAATTGGCAGTGAGTTCGCGAAGCAAGAAGGGATTCTAGGGCCTTTTCTTCGGCAACGCAGTACCTGGCTTATTTGGACCTGAAGCGTTCGGCTAACGCGGAGATTGGTTAGTCAAATTTCGAATGCGGCTTGGCCTCGTCGCCATCGTTTGACACTGTCGTGTTATTGAGAGGTCCTGACCTCAATTCCACACCGCCAGCCGATGGCCGGTTGCGAAATCATCCACGGTAGACCCCCGGGAACATGATGTCCTGGTCGACGAGGACATTGAATTTGTATCCCGGTCGAATCTCCAGCGTTGGCTGAACGTCGAGATTGCGATTGATCGTGCGCTCCGCCACGCGTCCGAAGGTCTCCGCGAAATTCCGCCGCGCGGCGTCCTCGGCGCTGTTTCCATTGTCGAACGGATTGTTGTTCTGCGGGATCGCCATGTCCATGCCAGCGCCGATGACGGCGAGCAGGATCGCGGACCCAAATGTCTTCAGATAGTGGTTGTTCACCTTGTCATTGAAGCCGCCATAGCCCTCGGCATCGGTCCCGGCCATGCCGCCGATCTGCAGCGTCGATCCGTTCGGGAAGATGATGTCAGTCCAAACGACGAGCACGCGGGACTGGCCGAACGAGACCTTGCTGTCATAGCGACCGAACAGCTTCGTTCCCTGCGGGATGAGCAGGCGGTGCCCGGTGGCGCTGTCGTAGACGTTCTGGCTGACCTGCGCGGTGATGCGGCCGGGAAGGTCGGAGTTGATGCCGGTGATGAGCGTCGCGGGGATCACCGAGCCGCGCTTGAGCTCATAGAGCGAGCGCTGCGGCACGACCTGGTTGGGGAGATAGCCGAGCTCCTTGATGTCGGCATTGAAGAAGTCCTCCTTCGTCCGTTGGGCGTTCGGGTCGAGGTTCTGGCCGGTGAGGCCGGCGCGGAGCGCGGCGCCGTAGAGATCCGCGGCCGCGCCGGCGCCCGTGGCACTGGCGCCAGCGGGCTGCGAGGCCGCGGGATCGCTCCGCGCGTTGCTGCGCAACTTGTCGACGTTGACGGCGATCGGTGAGTCATAGGCCGTGTCGTTGGCCTGCATCCGCGCCATGCGTTGGCGTTGCAACTCGCGATAGTATTGCTCATCGGCCTCTCGCTTGAGCCGAGCGCGCCAAACAGCGTCCGGCTCGCCTTCCGCCGTCGCGCGCTCAGGCTGGACGATGGCGGGCTTTGGCGCGGCCGCCGGCTCGGTTCGTTCCGGAGGCGTCGGCTGAAACACCGGCGCCTCCGCGGGATCGCCGATGATCCCGTCCGAGACGCCACGCTTCAATTGGTCGGCATAGGTGGACGCCGGGGCACCACCGGCCTGCTCGATCGACGGGTTGCGCGAAAAATACAGTCCGCGCGAGCTTAGCCCGTAAATGATCACGGCGAGGAAGGCGACGACCAGAGCGATCGCGATGACGATCGGCAGGCGATTGATCCGCCGGATCTTCGGTTCGGCCGCTTCCCCGCCGAGCTTGAGGGATTGAACCATGTTCCCCTCCCCTCACCCGCGCTGCATGACTGACAACGGACTTGTCGGCGTCGCGCCGGCCGCGGTCGCGGTGTAGGCGCGGCCAAGATCGAGCGAGCCGGTCGAGAGGCGCGCGAGCACCTGGCCATCATAGCTGCCGATCACATAGGCGAGCGGAATGAGCTTCTCGCCTTCGGCCTTCTGATCGCTGACCACGGCATAGCCCCAGGTCTTCAGCGAGGCCTCGAGCGCGCCGCCAAACGGCGAGCCATCGGGCTTCAGCACGATGGTGCCGGTACCCGGTCCGACATGTTCGGCCAGGCGGCTGACCATGTCGCCGGCGATGGCGCTTGCCGCGGGACCTGAAATCTCCTGCGGCGCGGAGCTGGCCACGAGGCTTTCGGTTCCGAAGGTTTGGCAGCCGGCGAGCAGCGCGGCGGCCAAGGCGACGACAAGGAGGCGGGGGACGAGGTGTCGCGGGGTCATCACCTACCCTCCCCTGCTGATGGTGATCTTGTCCTGGTGCCAGCCGACGCCGGAGACGAGCACGGCGCGATCGACGTTGTAGTCCACCACCATCATGTTGCCCTTCATGCGGTAGTTGACGATGCGGTTCTGGCCACCGGAGACGACGAAGAGCACCGGGGCGTCCTGTCCGGACATCGAGCGCGGAAACTGGATGTAGGTCTTCTGGCCGTCCGAATAGACGCGGGTCGGCCGCCAGCCAGCATTGCCGCTGACGCTGTACTGGAAGTTCAGCTGCTCGGCCGGCACGCCGGCGCCCGGGATGGTGCTTGCCTCGAGCCTCGCGTTGATGTCGGAAAGGCGGGTCGACACGTCCTCGGGATATTCGAAGCCGATGCGCGCCATGTACTGGCTCTGATGCGATTTGAGCTGGATGTGGTAGGTGCGCCGCGACGTCGTCACCACCATCGAGGTGACCAGCCCCGGCTCGGCCGGCTTGACGATCAGATGGATCGCCTGCCCGCCCACGGCTCCGGACGTCGCCGGCTCGACCTTCCAGCGCACCGTGTCGCCGACGAGCACATCACGCACCACCTCGCCGGCCTGCAGCTCGATATCGCAGACCTGCAGGGGCGAGCACACGACCGAGGGCTGGATCTCGCCATAGAGGAAGATCACCTTTCCGTCCGCCCCTCTGGTGACGAGCCCGCGCGAACCGCGCCACTGTCCGGAGATGTTGGTGCCGCGGGCCTCGTTCGCGCTCATCCCCTGGGCGGCGGCAGGCGCAGCGACGAAACCCGTCGCCACGACAGCCGACAGCACGAGCAGCATGGCGGCAATGATTGTTCCTTCTCTTGTCATTGGCGTGCGCGGGCCTTTCACAGCTGGGCGGTCCATTCGAAGTCCCGCAGATAGAGACCGATCGGATTGAGGCGGATGACGCCCTCGTCCTGCGGCGGGGTCAGTGTCACGGTGGCGATGCCCCGGAACCGGCGCACGGCGGTTTCCTTGCCCTTCCGGTCGCGCTCATATTCGGTCCAGTCGATCTGGTAGCTCTGGTTGGAGAGCGGCACGACATTGTTGACCTCGATCGCGACGGTCGCGTTCTTCGCCTTCTCGAACGGGGAATTGCCGCGAAACCAGGCGTTGATCTTCTCAGTCGCCGGATCGGAGGTGCGCAGCAGCGCGTAGGTGCGATCGATGTATTGCTTCTGCACCACCGCGTCGGGCGTCACGCTGCGGAAGTTCGAGACGAAGGTGCCGAGCGTCGCGCGGACGACGCGAGGATCGGCATATTCGATCTGCTGGGGGAAGCCGGCTGTTACCGCGGTGCCGAGGCGGTCGACCTCGACAATGTAGGGCACGAGCTTGACCTGCGTGCTCTGATAGAGCGCGTAGCTGAAGCCGACCACGGCCATCAGCATGCCGGTGATGCCGACGAGCCGCCACGCGGCCGCGGCCTTGACGTAGGAGCCATAGCGCTCGTTCCACTCCTGGCGAGCGGCGATATAGGGATTGTCGGGCGGACTGGCGGCCATGCTGATGCGCGTCTCCCCTCACTTGTCCTCAATCGGCGGTGGCGGCGGCGGTGGCGGCGATTTCTGCCGCGACTGATCGAGCTTGGCGTTGGCCAGGCCGAGCAAGGATCCGGCATAGGCGCCCGGCGCCGCGATCGCCTTTTCCTTCGCCGCCGAGCCGGCCGCCCATCCCGCATTGCCGATGCCGGCTACCATGCCGCGCAGCGCCGCTCCCGCCATCGAGGAGCCACCAGCTCGCGCGCTCCTCGCCGCCGACGCGCCGGACATCGCCGCACTCGCCCCGAGGAACGCGCCGCCGGCGGCGAAGGTCGCTGCCTGGCCGCCGTGGCGGATCGCTTCCATGCCGCCGGAGATCGAGGCGCCTTGCACGACGCCCTGGACGATCGGCGGCACATACATGGCGATGATGAACACGACGACGGAGATGCCGGCGATCGCGAGCGTCGTGATGAACTGGTCGGATGTGGCCGTCGGCGCCTCGGCGAGGCCGAGCAGCACCTCCGAGCCGATGCGTGCGATCATGACCAGCGCCATCAGCTTCATGCCGACCGAGAAGGCATAGACGAGGTATCGGACGGCGAAGTCCTTGGTGAAGGACGAACCTCCGAGGCCGAGCATGATCATGCCGGCGAGCAAGCCGACATACATCTCGACCATCACCGCAATGAAGATCGCCGCGACAAGGCTGAAGGCGATGACGACGATGACCATGGCGAAGACAGCGGCAATGGCGAGTGCATTGTCTTCAAAGAGACCGAACTTCGCCTGCTCCGACATCTTGGAGGCGACACGGATGCCGGCGTCGAAGATGTTCGCCGGCGAGGCCGAGCCGCCATTGGCGCCGATCTGAAACAGGCTGTCGACGACCGCCTTGGCGAAGCTCGGTCCCCTGTCGAGGATGAAGGCGAACAGGCCGATGAACATGATCCGGCGCACGAGCTCGGCGAACCAGGCATCGAGTGAGGCTGCCTGCAGGGCGAGCCACACCGCGGCGATGCCGACCTCGATGCCCGCGAGAATCCAGAACAGGGAGCGCGCCGCATTCATGACCGTCGTCTCCCAGCCTTTCGCGGCCGTCGAGACCTGGTTCTCGAGCGTGGTCAACACGCTCCCCTGCTGGGCGAGCGCCGGTGCGCTGGCGAGCAGGACGAGGGCAATGATGATGAAGCCGATTTCGAGCGCGCGGGACGGACGGGTGACTACCATCGTGGTTTCATCTCCTGCCCGCCGCGCACCGGACGATCGGGATCGCCGCCGAGGAAGTCCTCGGCGCGCTGGCGCTGCTCCTGCACCGACGGCGCTGTGGTCTCCAGCCGGGGCGTGACGACGAACCAGATCACCGTGAGGCCGACGAGCGCGAGGACCGCCGCCAGCGCTGCCATGACGACCGGCCGGCTCACCAGCGCGGCTCCATCGTCTGCCCGCCACGGACACCGGGCGTCGTCGCGTTGAAGAACTGCTCGCGCCGGGCCTGCGCGAGATCCTTGTCCGCTTGCTCGGACTGGAGCCATGTCCCCATCATCGTCGTCTGCTGGGAGACCAGACCGCGAAGCTTCTGGAACTGCGCCACCTGCTGCGCCGCGATCTGATGGCCGACCTGCAGCGCCTTCATCTGCCCGTCGGCGGACTGCGACATCGTGCGGAGCGAGCTCATCGTCGACTCTTCCGACGAGAACTGCTCGGCGGTGAGACCGGCCGCCTTGAGCGTGCCGGCGATCGTGTCGCGATTGGTCGTCGACCAGTTCTGATAGGTCGAGGCGAAGGTCGCTCCGTTGGGGAGGTTGGTCTTGAAGTCGGCATAGCTCTGGAAGCGCTGCTTCAACACGTCGTCGGCATTGCTCATCGAGAAGGCGATGCCCTGCCCTTGAGCGGCAAGGCTGCGCAGCCGGTTGAGATCGTTCTCCACCTGCCCCCAGATGTGGTTCGGCAGCTGGGCGGTGTTCTGCAGCATGTTCTCGTAAATGCGCAGCTGGTTCTGGATCTGCTCCGCCAGTTGGGTGATCTGCGTGACTTGATTGTTGATCTGTTCGGTTGACTTCGTCACCATCGTCACGAGCTCGCCGTTGTTCAGGAGCTGCGTCCATTCGGTGGCGCCGCCGGCCGCCGATCCCGAGAGGGCTGGCGAGACATGAGCCATCGTCGCCACGAGGGCCATCGACGCGGCAAGACTAGCTTTGGTGAAGAAGGGCTTCCGCATCGCCTATTCCTCTCTGTTGGAGCCAGTGCGCCGGCCAGCTGTCGCCATGCTCGGCCTTCAGCGCGGCAATCTGCTTGAGATCTTCCTTGCCGGAGGCGCCGGCGAAGGAGAGCGCGACCGGGCCGAGCGCCATGTCGAAAAGCCGCCGGCCTTCGGGCGAAGCGACGTAGTATTCCCGCTTCGGGAGCGCGGTCGCGACGATCTCGATCTGGCGCTCGTTGAAGCCGATGCGCTCGTAGAACTCGCGTGTACCCGGCTCACGCGCCGCACCATTCGGCAGGCAGATCTTGGTCGGGCAGGATTCCTTCAGCACGTCGATGATGCCGGACCGCTCGGCGTCCGAAATCGACTGCGTCGCCAGGATCACCGCGCAGTTGGCCTTGCGCAGCACTTTCAGCCATTCGCGGATCTTGTCCCTGAAGGTCGGATGACCGAGCATCAGCCAGGCCTCGTCGAGCACGATGAGGCTCGGCGCGCCGGTCAGCCGCTTCTCGATCCGGCGGAACAGATAGAGCAGGACGGGCACGAGGCTTCGCTCGCCCATGTTCATCAGCTGCTCGATCTCGAAGGTCTGGAAGGAGCGTAGTGACAGCCCGTCGCTTTCCGCATCGAGCAGCTGACCCATCGGCCCGTCGACCGTGTAGTGATGCAGCGCTTCCTTGATCTCGCGCATCTGCACACCGGAAACGAAATCGGAGAGTGAGCGTCCGTTCGCCGACGCCATCAGGCCGACTTGGCGCGAGATGGCATTGCGATGGTCCGGCGTGATCGCCACGCCCTGCAGCGCCACCAGCGTCTCGATCCATTCCGACGCCCAGGCGCGGTCGCCGTCCGTCGCGAGCTCGGAGAGCGGGCAGAAGGCGAGCGTCGGAGCGCCATCGCCGTCGCTCTCGCCGATCTCGTAGTGGTCGCCGCCGGCGGCCAATGTGAGCGGCAACATCGAGCGGCCCTTGTCAAACGCGAAGATCTGCGCCTGTGCGTAACGCCGGAACTGCGCGGCGATCAGCGCCAGCAGCGTCGACTTGCCGGATCCGGTCGGGCCGAAGATCAGCGTATGGCCGACATCATCGACGTGCAGGTTCAGGCGAAAGGGCGTCGAGCCGCTCGCCACCAGCATCAGCGGCGGCGAGCCCGGCAGATAGTACGGGCAAGGTGCCGTCGGCGCGCCCGACCAAACCGAATTGAGCGGGATCAGGTCGGCGAGGTTGCGGGTGTTGATCAGCGGCTCGCGGATGTTTGCGTACCAGTTGCCCGGCAGGCTGCCGAGGAAGGCCTCCGTGGCGTTGATGGTTTCGATCCGGGCGCCAAACCCTTCGGCCTGGACGAGACGGCGGACCGCCTCCGCCTTCTCGCGCAGCCTGGCCTCGTTGTCGTCGAACAGCACGATCACCGGCGTGTAATAGCCGTAGGCGACGAGCTGAGATGAAGCCTGGGCGATGGCGTCCTCGGTCTCCGCCACCATCGCCATGGCGTCCTGGTCGACGGAGCCTGACCTGGTCTGAAAAAGCTGGTCGAAGAAGGGCCTGACCTTCTGCTGCCATTTCTTGCGCGTGCGCTCGAGGCGCGTGCGGGCCTCCTGATCATCGAGGAAGATGAACCGCGACGACCAGCGATAGGTCATTGGCATCAGGTCAAGGGAGTTGAGGATGCCCGGCCAGCTCTCGGCCGGAAGACCGTCAATGCCGACGACCGCGAGATATCGACTGTCGACCATTGGCGTGAGGCCGTGGCTGAACTCGGCCGTCGCCAGCCAATCCAGGTACATCGGGATTTCCGGCAGGCGCACCGGATGGTTCTCGCCGGTGATGCAGAAGCGGATGAACTGAAACAACTCGTCATAGCGGGCGGTCTGGAAGCCACCTCGCTCCTCGACCGATCGCGTCACCATGCGTCGGATCGACAGCGCGTTGCCGAGATACTGCTCGACCTCGCGGATCGAGGACAGGAAGCTGTCGAGGACGGTGTCGGCATAGCGTGCGGCACGGCTTTCGCTGTCGGAATAGACATAGCGGGCAAGTCCGGAACGCCGGCGCTCGGGCGGCCGCCAGGTCAGGATGAGCGCGTGGCGGCTCTCGAAGTGACCCCTGCCCTCCTGAAAACGCGCGCGCCGCTCGTCGTCGATCGCGCGGGTGACTGCATCGGGAAAATGGCACTCCTCGCGCGCCGGATAGTCCGACGTGGCAACCCGCACCGCCTCGACCTGGATCATCCAGCCGGTGCCGAGCCGCGACAGGATCGCGTTGATCTGCCGGGACACCTCGTTGCGCTCGGCATCCGTCGAGCTCTCGGAGTCAGGCCCGGCAAAATACCAGCCTGCCATGAGCGACCCATCCTTGAGCAGGATGACGCCGTTCGCCACGAGCGCGGCATACGGCACCAGATCGGAGAAAGACGGGCCCGAATGGCGGAAGGAGCGCAACGCCACCATGGCCGGTCCTCAGAAACGCCGCCAGGGCGTCGACGTCGGGCGGTAGTAGGGACGGTAGCCGACGTGGCGGGCATAGACGCGGCGCATCATCGGGTCGGCCTTGGCCATCATCCGCAGCGCCGCCACCACCACGACCCAGATCGCAACCCCGAACAGCGCCGAATAGGGCGTCAGAACGACGAAGATCAGGATCGCCGCAGCGAGGCCGGTCAGCAGCACGAGTTCGCGGTCGGCGCCGAGGAGAAGGTTCGGGCGCGACAACGCCCGATGGATGCGCGAGCGGTCGAGGTTCGATCCCGGTTCAGCCACGACCGCCCTCCCCTGCCCGCTCGATAAAGGGCGAGGACGCGACGTCGCCGATCGAGGCGCCGCTCGCGCCGAACAGCGCAACGATCTGGGTGGCTCCGAGAAGGATGCCGGCGACGAGCACGACATACATGAGGCGCCGCGCGAAATCGTTGAGCTCGCCGCCGAAGATGAGCATGCCACCGGCTACAGCGACCGCGGCCAAAGCGATGAAGCCGGCGACCGGCCCGGTGATCGACTGCTGGATCTGCTGCAGCGGGCCTTCCCAGGGCAGGCTGCCGCCGCCCGAGGCGAAGGCAGGCTCGGCGAGCACCAGCGCGAGCGCCAGTGCAGCGAGTGCAAGCTTGCACAGACGTTCACGCGACATGGCGTTCCTCCTTCGGCGAATAGGACTCGGTGCGATAGTGGCCATTGACGAAGCTCTCGACGTGCAGGACATCGCGGACGACGCGGCCCTTCGGCGTGCGTTCGATCGAGACGATGAGGTCGACGGCCTCGCCGATGACTTGGTGCATCGGCTGCTGGCTGGCCTCGGCTGTGAGTTGCTCGAGGCGCCGCAGCGCAGATTCGGCTGTGTTGGAGTGAATTGTCGTCACGCCGCCCGGATGGCCGGTGTTCCAGGCCTTCAACAACGTGAGCGCGGCGCCGTCGCGAACTTCGCCGACGACGATGCGATCGGGGCGCAAACGCATGGTGCTTTTCAGCAGCCGGCCCATGTCGATCGCGTCGCTGGTGTGCAGGGCGACCACATTCTCCGCCGCACACTGGATCTCCGCCGTGTCCTCCAGGATCAGGATCCGATCGTCCGGCGCCGATTCGACGACCTCTGCAATGACCGCATTGGCGAGCGTGGTCTTGCCCGAGCCGGTACCGCCAGAGATGACGATGTTCATCCGGGAGGTTATGGCGTTGCGGATCACGCAGGCCTGATGCTCCGTCATGATCTTCGCCGCGACATAGTCGTCGAGCGGAATGAGCCGCGATGCCCGCCGCCGGATGGTGAAGGCCGGCGCTGCGACGACCGGCGGCAGCAGACCCTCGAAGCGGTGGCCGCCGATCGGCAGCTCGCCCGACACGATCGGGCGATCCTCGTCGGCCTCAGAATGCAGCGCGTGCGCGACGCTCCCGATCACGATCTCGGCGGTGGCGGCGTTCATCTGCCCGGCCGGCGCGACGCCGTGGCCGAGGCGCTCAATGAAGAGGCGCCCGTCGGGGTTGAGCATGATCTCGACGACGGTGGCGTCATCGAGGGCGATGCAGAGTTGATCGCCGAGCGCCTCCTGCAGTTTGCGGACCAGGCGCGGATGGGAACGAAGCTGGGCCATGACCGTCCTCCTGGCTCAGGCCGCGCGCAGCTGCGGGCAGAACGTCGAGAAGTACGAGGTGGGCCGGACGCGCTCGAAGCTGCGTCGGTCGGCCGGCAGGATCCCGGCGACGGCGGTCGTCTCCCCGATCCTTCGCGGCTCCCCTAGCCGCTTCATTGGCCAACCGGCGCGGCTGAGTATGCGTTCGACGCGAAGGTCGGTACCCGTGACGATTTCCCGATAGCCGCTCACCATCGCCCATTCGATGATCGCGGCGAACATGGTGAGCGTCGCGTCGTGCAGCGACCCCCCTGCCCTGCCCTCGTCCAGCGCCGTGTCGACGCAAAAGCGGGAACTCTCGACCATGAAGGGGTTCGGCTTGTACAGGCCGGAGGCCGCCAGGTCCGGGAAGAGCACGTCCATCATGGTCGGCCCGTCCGCCGGCAGCAGCCGCGCGCAGCCGATGACCTGCGAGCTCGAGGAAAGCGCGACGATGTAGGTTGGCGAGAAGCCGTCGAACTGGTCTCTCTCGCGACCATCCTTCACATCGACCGCCCAGCCCAATCGATCCTTGAATACGCGGGCGCGAAGTCGATGCATGGAATCGACGAGATCAGCAAAGTCATCATGCGTATCGGCAGGAATAGCCAGTGCCCGCATCAGTATTGCTCCGATTCGAGTGTGTTCGGAGACAGGAGGCACGTTTGCGCACATGGCCGCGACTAGCGAAATTATGAGTGCGACTCGACGGAAGCTGCGCTGAGTCGCGCTGAGAACGAGGAAATCGAGGGCGAGAAACGTCCAAAATCGAACTCCCAGGGCTAATAGATTTACTAGCCAGTACTCGCCGCGCGTGCGCCCAGCGTCCGGCTAAATAACTGATTCAACGGAATAAACCGATGAAGGCGCGACGCCCTCCGACGCCTCGCGTTAATGACCTGTTAACTCTATTCTCCTTGCCACGCCGGGAGAATCGGGGATACTGGCGCTAAATTGGCCAGATCACATCATTCTGGCGCTATTTTCCTCGCGAGGCCAGTTGAAATGGGTGCGCTTCCACCTTTCGAATTTGATGAGAAGATCCTTGGCCAAGGCGCCGAGATCTCACGGAGGCTCGACCAGCTTCGTCTGGAGAACTTTCCGCCGGACGCGAAGAAGACGTTGCGGCGCTTCCCGATGTCCGAGGTTGCACACTACCTTGGGATTAGCCCCAACAATCTCAAGCGGCTTCATCTCGAAGGAAAGGGACCGGAGCCGCTCATTGCTGCGGCGGGCCGCCGTTTCTACACGGCCGAGCAAATGATGGAGTTGCGGCACTATCTCGACAAGAACGGTCGCTCGGACGCCAAGAAATATGTCCCCTTCCGAAAGCCGGGCGAGAAGTTGCAGGTCGTCGCCGTGGTCAATTTCAAGGGCGGTTCCGGCAAGACGACGACGGCTGCACATTTGGCGCAGCATCTTGCGCTGACGGGGCATCGTGTTCTGGTGGTCGACCTCGACCCGCAGGCGTCGCTCTCCGCATTGCATGGCTTTCAGCCGGAGCTGGACGGGAATCCGTCGCTCTATGATGCAATCCGATATGACGACAAGCGCCGTCCGATCGCGGATGTGATCCTGCCGACGAATTTCCCTTTGCTGGAGATCATTCCGGCCAATCTCGAGCTGCAGGAGTTTGAGTTCGACACTCCCCTCTCGATGCAGACGTCGAACGAAGGTAAAAGGTTCTATAGCCGGCTTGGACGGTCGCTCGCGGAGGTCGATGAACGCTTCGACGTCGTCGTGATCGACTGCCCCCCACAATTGGGTTTCCTCACTCTGACCGCGCTGACGGCGTCGACCTCCGTGCTGGTCACGGTCCATCCCCAGATGCTCGACCTGATGTCGATGAGTCAGTTCCTTCTCATGCTGGGGAACTTCGTCAAATCCATCCGCGAAAAAGGCGCTCCGGTGAAGATCGACTGGCTCCGCTATTTGATCACCCGGTTCGAGCCAACCGATGTGCCTCAGACCCGAATGCTGGGCTTCATGCAGACCGTCCTGGCCCAGGAACTGCTCAAGAATCCCATGCTGAAATCAACGGCGATTTCCGACGCCGGCTTGACCAAGCAGACGCTCTACGAGGTCGAGCGCAAGAGCTTTAGTCGCGACACTTACGACCGCGCGATCGAGGCCTTGGACGCTGTGAATTTCGAAGTCCAGGGACTGATCCACCGCGCATGGGGGCGGATGTGATGTTGACCGCCGTCAAAACAGTCAAAAGGCGTCGTATTTTCAACCGGATAGACGATATTGTGAGGTCGAGCGATGGCTCGTAAGAACCCCTTTGCCAGTATACTGACTGACAAGGATCAGCCCGCCGAACGTTCCGTCGTGGAATATGCGGCAAGGGGCGCGTCGCGCTCAATACTCGGCACGCTGGACGAAATGGCGGCGCGCGCCGACAAGCTTGCCACGGGCGAGACGATCGTTGAGCTCGAACCCGACACGATCGACGCCTCATTCGTGCGCGATAGGCGAGCGCACAACGAGCAGGAGTTCAATGAGCTCCTCGAGGCGATCCGCGAAAACGGCCAGAACTCCCCTATTCTCGTCCGCCCTCATCCCAAGGCGAGCGGCCGCTATATGGCTGTGTTCGGTCATCGTCGCCTCCTGGTCGCGAAGACGCTGGGCCGAAAGGTTCGGGCCGTCGTCAAGGAGATGGTGGATCGCGAACACGTCGTGACGCTCGGCCAGGAGAATTCGGCTCGGTCGAACGCACCGTTCATCGAGCGGGCGCTGTTTGCTGCCGACCTCGCCCGTCTCCGCTACGACGAGGACAATGCCATAATTCTCAAGGCGCTCTCGATCGATCGCACCACCTTGTCGAAAATGCTGTCGGTCGCGGCGTTGCCGGCGAGCATTCTTGAAGCGATCGGCGAGGCCAAGGGCGTCGGCCGTGATCGTTGGTACGAGTTTAAGCTGTTGATGGACAAGCCATCCAACCAAGACGTCGCGTTTGAGGTGATCAAAGAAGAGGGCTTCGCTGCCCTTCCGAGCGATGCGCGCTTCGATCGCCTTGTCCAGCGGCTCAAGGCAGTTCGGTCGCGAACGCGGGCGCAGGCCGGTCCCGAGAAGCGCAGTTGGTCGCCGACCGGAGGCTCCGTGTCGGCTGATATCACCGCGGATGCGAAACGCTTCATTCTGGCGATCAAGGCCAAAAGTTCGGAAGCGCGAGCATTCGGAGATTATTTGTCGGAGAACCTTGATCGCCTCTACGAGGCGTTCCGGCGGGATTCGACCCAACCGAGAGAGGAACCGTAACCGCAAAAGAAAAAGGCCCCCGAAACGAGTTCCGGAAGCCCTTCTCCTAGATTGAGCACCTAGAGAATCGCACTTCCGCGAATCGCAGTCAAGAGTCCTACAACAGGTCAAGACGTCGTTTTCGGCGAGCCGGCTTCTTTTGCCTAGCGATAGGTGAAGGGAAAATGGAGACGTATGTTGCGACGACGCCCTTTGGGCGGCGAACCATGAAGCTTGGCCAAATTGCAAGCCAGGTGAAGGCACGCACGGCGGCGAAGGACGCCGTCGTGCATAAGTGGCAGACCTTTCAACACATCCGCGAGGCCCGGGATCTCGTCGGAGCAACGGATCGCGCGCTTGCGATCCTGAATGCGCTGTTGTCGTTCCATCAGGAGACGGCTCTCTCCATAGATAGCGATATCGTCGTATGGCCGTCGAACGAGCAACTGATGGCCCGTGCCAACGGCATGCCGCCCACGACCCTTCGCCGGCATCTCGGCGTGCTCGTCGAGTGCGGGCTGATCATTCGGCGGGATAGCCCGAACGGGAAGCGCTACGCTCGGAAGGGGCGGGGAGGGCAGATCGAGCAGGCCTTCGGCTTCGATCTCTCGCCGATTGTCGCGCGCGCTGCCGAGTTCAAGGACATGGCGGAAGCCGTGCAGACCGAGAAGCAGGCCTTCCGCGTCGCCAAGGAGCGGCTGACGCTCCTGCGCCGGGATATCGTCAAGATGATCGACACCGGCATCGAGGAACGCGTGCCGGGCAACTGGGGAAAGGTCCAGCAGAGCTACCAGGCGGTAATAAGCCGTTTACCACGTTCGGCACCCCGACGGCTGGTCGAGAGCATCTGCGAGGAGCTTGAGGCGCTCTGGCGGGATATCCGTGAGGTGCTGGAATCATTTGTAGATTCCCAAAAAATGGACGCCAATGAGTCCCATTCTGGTCGCCACAAACAGAATTCAAATCCAGACCTTCATACTGAATCTGAATATAGCCTTCGAAATGAAAAAGAAGCGGACGGCAGCGTCAGGAAAGCCGACAACATCCGGAGCCTACCGAAGCGGGAATTGCCTCTTGGGATCGTGCTCGACGCCTGCCCTGGCGTGCTGGAACTGATGCAGGGCGGCGAAATCCGGCACTGGCGGGACTTCCTGGCCGCGGCGGAACTGGTCCGGCCGATGCTGGGGATCAGCCCGAGCGCCTGGCGGGAAGCACAGGAGGCGTTGGGCGAGCAGCACGCCGCCATCACGCTGGCCGCGATCTACCAGCGCGCCGACCAGATCGGGTCACCCGGCGGCTATCTGCGCAGCCTGACGGAGCGCGCAAAGGAGGGGAAGTTCTCGACCTGGCCGATGATCATGGCGCTGCTGCGGGCCAAGCTCGATGCGCAGAAGGCCCGGCACGATACGGAACGGCAGCAGTCGGCGGATTCCGGCGAGGGTGGCGGTCTCCACGTCTCGGAAGCGCTGCTGAAAAGCCTGAAGAAGCCGAAGGGGCGATAAAGGCAGAGGAGTGCGGTTTGATGAACTTGTCCGCAAGGAGCGAAATGACTATCTTTCAAGGGTCATGAGCACGCATCTGGCCTTGGTCCTGTCGACGGTGAACGCACCCTATGGCGAGCAGCTTGACGGTGCGCAGCTGGCTCATTGTCTGTCGGATATCACACTGGCAAAGCAGTATCCCGGCCAGGTAAGCGCCTTCCTGGGAGAGGTGCCTCTCGCCAACCAGCTGAAGTTCGCGGACGCTTATCACATTCCGTTTGCGTCGCTGAAGGCTCTGGCAAGTGATTTCGCGGCCTGGTCGGGCGAGAGCTATGCTCTCGCCGCCTGATGACCGAGCTTGCCAATCGTCGTCCTTCGGAGTGGCAGCGGCTTTTTGCCATTGCTTCCGATCTCATCGATCAGGTGAGGGTGGCGACCGGCGGATATGATTTCGAATGGTCGTTCGGCGGTGGCACGGCGATGATGATCCAGATCGGTCATCGTGAAAGCCATGACATCGACCTGTTCATCAACGATCCGCAATTGCTTGGATTCCTCGATCCATCGAGAAGCGGATTGAGCTTCAGCGTCGTGCCTGCAGCCTACGAAGGTGATGGAGCGCGATTCCAGAAGTTTGCCTTCGACCAGCTGGGCGAGATCGATTTCATCGTTGCGGGGCCACTGACAGCTGTTCCCGTGGTGGCACGTGTTGTCGAGGGGCAGCCCGTCCAGCTCGAGACCATCCCCGAGATCATTGCCAAGAAAATCGTCCACCGGGGCGCCGTTGCCAGGGCACGGGACATCTTCGATCTTGCTGCCGCGTCACGCGAGCAGCGGCCGGAGGTGATCTCTGCGTTACGAGCCTTTCCCGAGCAAGTGGGGGCGACGCGGCAACGCCTCGCTGCGCTGAACCCGGAATTCGTCGCGAAAACGATCTCGCAGCTGATGATCAAGCCGGCCTATGAGGCTATGGCCCCGGACAGCCTTGCAATCGCCACCGATCTCCTTGACGAGGTCCTGCACGCTTCGTACCGGTCATGCTGACCCGCGATGGTGATCGCTACAGGCAGTTTCTCCTGCCGGAACTGACTTCGCGGGAAGCGGGCAATCGGGCAGGGGCCTTGCCTACAGCCCTGCGGCCTTGGTGAGATTGACCCGGAAGCGGTCGCGGCGGCGCTGGTAGCGTCGGGTCATCTCGGCAGAGGCGTGGCCAAGCTGCTTCTGCACATGACGCTCATCGACCTGGGCCGAGGAGGCCAGCCCGGCACGCAACGAGTGGCCAGCGAATTTCTCCTCCCGTTCGCCTTCTGTGAGGTCGCCACGGACGCCTGCGGCGAGCGCGGTGCGCTTCACCAGCCGAGCGACCTCGCGGTCATTGAGCCGGTCGGGCCCGACATCCTTGCCCCGGCCGGTCACGCGCCGGAACAAGGGACCGTGGCCGATCTTCGCCAGCTTGAGCCAAGTCTCCAACGCCACGACCGGGCAGGTGGCATCCGACGAGCCGCGGCCGACTTCCACCTCACGCCAGCCGGTTTTGCCACGTAGGGTAACGAGCAGGCCCTTGTCAAGAATCTCGACCCAGCCGCTGCCATCCTCGGTTTGATCTCGGCCGACATCGAGCCCGACGATTTCCGAGCGGCGAAGCCCGCCGGCGAAGCCGAGCAGCAGCATGGCACGATCGCGCAGGCCGCGCAGCGAGCCGCGGTGAAGCATCTCCAGCATGGCGACGAGGTCCTCGGGCAAAACCGCTTCCTTCTGCCGGGGAGGGGAGGCGTGGGTGTTGCGGATGCCGGCCAGCACGGTGGCGATGTGACGGTCGCTGCGGTCGAGCGGAGTGCCGTGCTGGGTGTAGTTCCAGGAGATCGCCGAAAGACGGCGCTCGATGGTCGAGACCGCGTTTGGCTTGCCACCGGGAACCGCGGCGCCCGAGGCACAGGCGGTGATGTAGAGGCCGACGACCTGCGGGGAGGGGGGCAGGAGCTCGAGCCCCTGCCGGCGACACCAGCCGGAAAAGTGCTTCCAGTCGGTCGCGTAGGCGCGCCGGGTGTTCGCCGAGCTCGCCGCCTCGACGTAGCCCCGCGCCCGTTCGGTGAGGGGCTCGAGATGTGCCGGCACGGCAGAGGATCCCGGGTTCACCGGCTCCGGGAGGGCAGGGGAGCGGGAGTTGGCCGGACCTGTCTCTCTGAAATCCGGATCAGTCTCGGCCGTCATGCCTCAACATCCCAGGGATCGATCATCGATGCGCCGGTGTCCTCGAAATCTCTCACATTGCGGGTGACCAGGATCAGGTCGTGGACGATCGCCGTGGCGGCGATCAGCCCGTCGATGTCGCCGCGCGGGCGGATCGCGGCGATGCGGCCCCATTCGACCGAGATCTGATCGCTCACCGGCAGGATGCGCTCGGCATGATCGTTGCGGATCCTGCGCAGCCACTCGGCGAGGTGCCCGGCGGTCTTCGGATCGGATCTCTGCTTCAAGGCGATGCCGCGCATGATCTCGCCGAGCGTCAGGGTGCTGAGATGCACGCTGAGCGGGTCCGCGCCGCGCAGCCAGGCGAGCGCCGGCAGAGCGCCGCGGCGGGCCTCGGAAATGATGTTGGTGTCGACGAGGTACATCAGAGCGCGACGTCGCGGCTCGGCGTGGTCGCCCGCGTGCTGACGGCCTCGGCGAGCTCGTCGTCCCAGGCCGGGCCGGCGAGGAGGTCGTCGACCAGGCTCGGCCGGCCGGCGCGCAGCGCGTCGTAGTCGGCGGCCGAGAGCACGACGGCGGCACGCTCGCCGCGCAGGGTGACGATCTGCGGCCCCTCGGTGCGGGCTTTCTGCACCACCTTGGAGAACTGGTTCTTGGCGTCCTGCAGCGGCCATTCCATGTCTGCGTGCTCCTGGCTAGACTGTCTAGCTATATAGGCGCGATTTCTGACGGGTCAACGCCGCGAATTCCAGCGCTTCTGGGGCGATTTTGCCCGGATTCGGTGGTGTCGCACTGCTTTTTTCCCCGTGACGTTGCCCCCTGAAATGACCCCGCTCAGAAGCTAGGATCCGTCGAGAGGAGACGGACGATGCGCAAGAGCCGGTTCAGCGAGGAACAGATCATCGGGATCCTGAAGGAGCACCAGGCCGGAATCCCGGTCGTGGACCTCTGCCGGAAGCACGGGATCAGCGACGCGACCTTCTACACGTGGCGCACGAAGTACGGCGGGATGGAGGTGTCCGACGCCCGCAACCTTAAGGCGCTCGAGGAGGAAAACCGGAAGCTGAAGAAGCTTCTGGCCGAGTCGATGCTCGACGTAGCCACTCTCCGCGAGGCTCTTGGAAAAAACTTCTGACGCCCAGTTCCCGGAGGAAGGTCGTGACCTGGGCGATCGAGGAGAAGGGCTACTCGCAGCGGCGTGCGTGCGGCCTCATCGGCATCGAGCCGAAGACCTATCGCTACGCCTCGACGCGAGGCGACGATACCGCGCTCCGCCAGCGCCTTCGTGAGCTGGCGAGCTTGCGTCGGCGGTTCGGCTATCGGCGTCTGCTGATCCTGCTTCGGCGAGAGGGCAAGGAGATCAACCACAAGAAGCTCTTCAGGCTCTACCGCGAGGAGCGGCTGTCGGTGCGCCGTCGCGGCGGACGCAAGCGAGCGCTTGGCACGCGAGCGCCGATGACCTTGCCGCAGGCACCCAACCAGCGATGGAGCCTGGACTTCGTCTCCGATGTGCTCGCGGACGGACGCCGGTTCCGCGTGCTGGTGATCGTCGACGACTTCACCCGGGAGTGCCTGGCGCTCGTGGCCGACACGTCGCTGTCGAGCCACCGGGTCGTACGGGAGCTGGACGCCATCATCCAACGTCGTGGCAAGCCGCTCATGGTCGTCAGCGACAACGGCACCGAACTGACCTCGCACGCGGTCCTGCGTTGGCAGCAGGACACAGGTGTCGAGTGGCACTACATCGCTCCCGGCAAGCCGGTTCAGAACGCCTTCGTCGAGAGCCTGAACGGCCGCTTCCGCGACGAATGTCTGAACGAGCACCTGTTCCAGGGCTTGCCGATGGCACGTCGGATCATCGAAGCTTGGCGGATCGACTACAACGGCCACCGGCCTCACACGAGCCTCGGCGGCCTTACCCCAAACGAGTTCGCAGCCCGGTCCAGGCAGGACCACAACCAGAACGGATTCTGGTTATGAACGAGGGCATTCAGGGGGCAACGTCAACCGGAGAAGGCTCTTCGGGCATTAGAACGTGCCTTTGCGCTCGGCGCCAGGGGTTCCGGTGTGGCCATTAGACTCGCGAATGCCTATGTCGCACGAGGGAAGAAGGATAAGGCAGAAAGTATCTACACGACAGCTTTGGAGCGGCTCCCGGACGATAAGCAACTGCACCTCGAAATGGCCAAATTTCTTCTCGCCGGCGGGGGCGATCGCAATCTAATCGGGGGGCATCTGGCCCGCAGCTACAGCAAGGGTGATCACAATTTCGACTCCCGGCACCTCCATGCACAGTTTCTGTTCCTGATAGGATCGGCCGCCGAGGCTGCGGAGATTTTTGCCGAGGTGGATAAACGGGCGCCAGCCGATTGGAGGTCGGCAATTCCCCGGCGGGACTCTCCCATTTCGAAACTCCTCGGCCGATATAGCGGTATCGTGAGAAAGCAGGAGTTGAATTATCTCTTCGTGAGATCATCAGCCTACCCAAAGGACATCTATGGTCGGCAGGACCAGGCGTCTCCCGATGATTGGCTCAATCTCACGGTCGGGTCAGAGATGAACTTCCTGATTCAGTTCACCAGATCGGGTCCTATTGCCACCGACATGAAACCGGGCCGCGTTGCCATGAGCGCCGGCGCCTAACGATTTTCGTTTCCTCGTTGCTGCGTAGCGGACCCCGCACAATCTCAGGCATCATCGCGCGGCTGTGGCACCACGAGCCCCAGCCGGAGCGCTTGGTCCAACAGGGACTTGACCGAGGAGGCCGCCCATTGCCGCCCGCCACGCGGCGTCCGCTCGCGCATCCGCTCAAGCTGGGCGGCGATGTCGCGCAAGCTGAGATCCGGGTCGGCGATGGCGATGCCGGCGACGAGCGTCATCAGCCGATCCTCGGGCGGGCGCCGCGGTGAGCGCCGAAGCAGCTCCGCCTCCGCCATCCTCTCCTGCACGAGTCGATGCACGGCGCGCCGCAGCTTTTCGATGGTCCAGCTCTGGCCGCGATTGTTTAGTACCCGCACCACGTCGTCCCAGCTGTGCTGCGGACGCAGGCGCCGCACGATCGGCAGCCAGACCGAGGCCGAGGCGATCAGATCGCCCACATAGACACGCTGACGTGCCGCCGAGGCGGCGCGGATGGCTTCCGGCCGACGCTCGCGCAGGCCGGGATTGCCGGCGATCTTGCCCCGCGCCTTGGCCGCTCGCATGCCGGCCTTGGTGCGTTCGGCGATCAGAGCACGCTCAAGCTGGGCGACGGCCCCGAGCACCTGCAGCGAGAACATGCCCTGCGGCGTCGAGGTGTCGATCGGGTCGCGCAGCGAGCGGAAGTGGGCCTGACGTTCCTCCAGCTTGAGGTGGTCCCCGAAATCCGGACAGGGAGTTAAGCTTGGTTCGGCCTGACGGAAGGACGAGCCCGATGACCGGGAAGAGGAAGCGATATTCATCGGATTTCAAGGCGAAGGTGGCCCTGGAGGCACTGCGCGGGGAACAGACGGTGGCCCAGTTGGCGGCGAAGCATGGTCTCCACCAGACCATGATCAACGCTTGGAAGAAGCAGGCCATCGAGGGGATGGCCGCAGTGTTCTCCGGCAAGGCGGAAGCGGCCGACGCCGCCCGCGAGAGCGAGATCGACCAGCTCCATGCCAAGATCGGCCAACTGGTGGTGGAACGGGATTTTTTGCGTCGGGCCTCCGGGCGATGAGCGTGGGGGCAAAACGCGACATGATCGAACCGGATCACCCCCGACTACCGATCACGCGCCAGTGCGCCCTGGTCGGCATCAGCCGGTCGGCTTTCTACGGCGGGCCGCGGATCGAAAGCCCCGAGACTCTTGCCATTATGCGGGCGATCGACGGCCAGTTTCTCGAGACGCCGTGGTACGGCTCGCGGCAAATGGTGCGCCATCTGCGCCGGCAGGGGCACGAGGTTGGGCGCAAGCGTGTGCGGCGCCTCATGGCCCGCATGGGGCTGGCCACCATCTACCAGCGGCCGAAGACCACGGTGCGCCACCCGCAGCACCGCATCTTCCCCTATCTCTTGCGCACCATGGCGATCGAGGAGCCCGACCAGGTCTGGTGCGCCGACATCACTTACATCCCGATGCGGCGCGGATTCCTGTATCTGGTCGCCATCATGGACTGGCACAGCCGCAGGGTTCTCTCCTGGCGGCTCTCCAACACCATGGAGGCCGACTTCTGCATCGAGGCACTGGAGGAGGCCTTGTCCCGGTTCGGGCGGCCGAGCATCTTCAACACCGACCAGGGAAGCCAGTTCACCAGCCCGCGCTTCGCAAAGGTGCTGCTGGACGCTGGCGTGCGGATCTCCATGGATGGCCGCGGCCGGTGGATGGACAACGTGTTCATCGAGCGCCTCTGGCGGTCCCTGAAATACGAGTGCATCTACCTCAACGCCTTCGAGACCGGGTCCGAGGCCCGCGCCGGGATCGGCCGATGGATCACCTACTACAACCGCACGAGGCCCCACTCGGCTCTCGGCGGCAGAACGCCGGAGGAGGTCCACATGGCCTGCGACGGCATCAACAAGGCGGCGTGACACACACCAGAACCAAGCTTAGCGAAGCCGCCAAAATGTCCGGCGAATGGGGACCACCTCAGCTCCTCGATCACCACGAGTAGGTGGCTGACCGAGCGGGCGAGGCGGTCGAGCCGCACCACCACCAGGACGTCGCCGGCGCGGATCTCGCGCATCAGCTTGGCCAGCACCGGCCGGGCCCGCGAGGCCCCGGAGCCGTGCTCCTGGTGGATGATCTGGCAGCCGGCCGCGCGCAGCTCGTCGACCTGGGCATCGGTCGCCTGCTCGTCGGTCGAGACCCGGGCATAGCCGATCAGGCGGCGAGCCGGCCGGGGAGGGGAGAAGGCGGGGCGGGCCATGGTGCTTCCAGGGGCGATTATAGGGCCTTTGTACAATCAATACAGATTTGAGCAAACGAACCTTTGCAGGCGTGTTTTATCGACCGCGCCAGAGGGCCGGGGAGGCCTATCGGTCACCGTAGATGGGTTCGAGTGCCAGAAAGGACCAAAACGGCCGCCTGTGGCGCTCTGAGCGGAAAACAGGCGATTTCAACGGATTTGGAGGTTGCCTGGCGCTGTGAGGCTGACTTTCCGCCTAGCGGGTGTCCCTCGCGGCTAAAGCGGCGCCGGAAATCCGCCGATCTTGGCGGAGCGGTCCGCCCAATTAGGGCGAGGACTCCACCCATGTCAGCCGACGGTTTTTCATGAGACTGGCGATCGCTTATTTTCAATGGGTTAGCCGATTCAGAATTTGTGAGACCGAGTCGGATCTGCTGAGACGGAACCGTCACGCGATTCAGTTATGGTGAGACTAGATTGATCGACCATCCGCGTGAATAGGCATGGAACGCGACCAGCTCGACGAACAGGAATGGCAGAACGCGCTCAGGTATGCAGATGTTCTACGACGGATGCCACAACGCCCGAGTGCAGCTGATGTCGCGGACGCTATGGCGGAGCTTGCCGTCAGTCGCGCGACCTTATTACGGTGGCTAAAGCGGTACCGGACGGAGGAGCGCGCCACTGCGCTCATTAGTCGAAAGCCAGGGCGGCGTGCCGGAATCGACGCCTTTGATCCTGCCCTGAAGGCGATCGTCGACCGCAACATCACGACATTCTACGCCACACCCGAGAAGCCCACGTTGACGCGCCTGTGGAAGCGAATCTCGGCCGATTGCCGGGTGAGCGAGTTGGCGCCGCCCTCAATCAGACGCCTGAAAGGATACCTTGCGACGTTCGATACGGAAGCTATGACGCGCCGTCGCGAGGGCAAGGCCCGGGCCGACGCGCAGTTCCTGGCACTACCCGGCGAGCTTTCAGCGCAGCATCCGCTGCAGATCGTCCAGATCGATCATACGAAGGTCGACGTGACGGTGGTCGACCCGATCGAGAGGCAGCCGATCGGTCGACCGATCCTCACCATCGCGATCGATGTCTGTACCCGGATGGTGCTGGGCTTTTACCTGTCTCTGGAGGCGCCGTCGGTGACGTCGGTGGCGCTTTGCTTGACGCACGTGATCATCGACAAGACCCGCTGGCTGCAGGGTCGGGGGATTTCGCTGGATTGGCCGACGAGCGGCCTGCCCGAGTGCATTCATGTCGATAACGGCGCTGAATTCCACGCGCGCGCCTTCAAGAGGGGCTGCGACGACCACAATATTGCCATCTCCTACCGTCCGCCGGGAACACCGCGTTTCGGGGGGCACGTCGAGCGCCTGATCGGCACGATGATGGGGGCGGTCCATCTGCTGCCCGGCACGCATTTTTCCAATGTGCTGGACCGCGGCGACTATGATCCCGAGGCGCGCGCCGTGATGACCATGCGCGAGCTCGAGGCCTGGCTGGCGCTGGAAATCATCGCCTACCATTCCGATCTGCACCGCGGTATCGGCCGGCCGCCCGGTGCGGCCTGGCACGAGGCCATATCCGGGCGCCCTCCGCGGCAGGTGCGCGATCCGCTCGCCTTCCTGATCGACTTTCTACCATTTGAGCCGCGTGTACTGCGGCGAACCGGCATCCACATCAACAACATCTGCTACTGGTCGGACGGCTTTGCCCCCTGGATCGGCCGGAGCAGCGACAAGGTTCTCGTCAAGTACGATCCGCGGGATCTGCATCGGGTCTTCGTCAAGCTGGGTGGGAACTATCTGATGGCGCCCACGCGCAACCCTGGACGCCCGGCCATCACGCTGTGGGAGCAGAAGGCGGCGCTGCGCGTGCAGCGGGCGCGCGGCCGCCGGGAGATCGATGAGGAAACGATCTTCCAGACGATCGCTGCGCAGCGTGCCCTGGTCGAACAGGCAACCCGGGACACCACACAAGCCCGCAGGCTGCGCGCGCGGCGCGCTCATCTGCAGGCAAGGCCAGCGCTTCCGGCAAGCGCGCCGGCGGACGAGCCGGTGATCGCCTTGCCGCATTTCCCGGTGGAGGTATGGGAATGACGGCTTATCCGCATCTCGATCCCGCCGTTCAGGCCTATGCCGATCTGCCCGCGCGGGAGCGCATCGAGCACATCCGGGTGGATCGATGGATCGACTATCCGCGTGCCCGCCAGGCGCTCGACAAGCTCGAAGAGCTGCTGTTGTTTCCCAAGCGCGCCCGCATGCCCAACCTGCTGATCTTCGGCGCCTCGGGCATGGGCAAGACGATGATTATCGAGAAGTTCGTGCGCGCTCATCCGCCTCGGTTCGATGAGCGCAGCGGAATCCATCACCGGCCTGTCATCGTCGTGCAGATGGTCCCCTCCCCGGATGAGGGGCGGTTTTATCATCGCCTTCTGTCGGTGATTGGCGCGCCGCCGCCAACCCGTGCCACACTCGGACAGCTCGAAACGCAGGCGCTGCGGCTGCTTCAGGAAACCGCGCCACGCATGCTGATCATTGACGAGGTTCAGAATCTGATTGCGGGCACCTACCGGGAACAGCGCCGAATGCTCAATCTGCTGCGCTTCCTCGGTAACGAACTGCGGATTCCCCTGATCTGCCTTGGCTCGCACGAGGCGCGTGATGCGATCCGGGGCGATGCCCACCTCAACAGCCGCTTTGAGCCGTACGGCTTGCCGCCGTGGCGGCACGATGCCGACTTCCATGGCCTGATCGGCGGTCTCCTCTACTCCTTGCCGCTGCGCCTGCCGTCCGAGATGACGGACAGCGCGCTCAAGCGGCTTGTCGAAGCCAATGGCGGCATCACGGCATCGATCTTCCGGATGGTGATCGAGCTCGCCACGGATGCCATCCTCTCGGGAACCGAGCGGATCACGCCGACTGCGATCCTCGATCATCGTGTCGCCGCGCCGGCGACCTTCGCCGCGGCCTAAACCGTGACGGGGGAGGGGAGGGCGCCGCTGCCGATCGTGCCGCCGCCCTTTCGAGACGAGCGGCTGAGTTCCTGGCTGGAGCGGATCGCCGACGTCTATCTGGTGTCCCTGGACGAGCTGCAAGCGCATATTGGTTGCGTTCGTCCGGCATTGCAGCTTGAGTTCGAGCCTGTGCAGGCCGACATGGAGCGCATCGCAGTCGCGACGAACAGTTCGGCCGAACGTCTGTTCGCCATGACCTTCCGTGGCGCACCGCCGCGCTATCGCAGCCTGCTTCGACCCAGCTCCAGAGAGATTTGCCCGGCCTGCTCGCGCGGCACGCAACGACCGCAGCGTCTGAGAGGCTGGTCGTTTGCCTTTGCGTTCTGGTGCGATCGGCACCGTGAGCCACTATTCGGCGGCGAAATGAGCGGCGTCAGCGCGCTCGGCGATGAAGCATCAGGCCGTCGGGGTGCGGAAGTCCTGCTTCAATGGGCAATGGAGAGGGAGATTGCCGCGATTCCTGTCGGCTCGGTGCTGTCGCTGCTGCTTTTGCCGTCTCGGAAATCGTCGCCTCCGGAACCGTGGGAACTCGCGCACTTGCCGATCCCGCATCAGCGCGATCCTTCCGTTCTGTCGCGACCCTGCCGGCGCCCGGTTCTGAGTGTCGTGGTGCCGGAATTCAGGACTGCGGTGCCGATCAGCGATCAGCGTCTGTCTTCAACCATCGCCGATCTGCCGAGTGCGCCACGGGCGGAGCGGTACGCGCTTGCCATCGGCGTTGCCCGGGTTCTGAAGAATCCGATCGGCGCGATCGTTCGTGTCCTGGAGGTTTCCGACGAGTTCGGCCGAAAGAAGGTAATGGCGCTGATCGACGGATGGCCGGCGGCAATCCGCTACGCTGTCGGACGTGCCGCTCCCTGCACCAGGCACAGCGGGGAGGCCGGAAGAGCGGTGACAGGTGCCCGTTTCAGCCATCAACGGGTTCAAGCGCTCTCCTGATCCCCCAAAAAAGCTGGAGGCCCGCCAAGGCCGCTCAGAAGCCCGCAGGCGGCCACTAGCCGTTTTCCGACCCTTGCCTCGCCCAACCCGTTCGATCGGCCTCAGCGGCCTCCTGACGAGGTCGATGGAATGGGGTCTGCGTCCGCATCCGGCGACGTCCACCGAACAGCAGGCTGTCTTCAAGATGTGCGAGCCGCGCTTGGCCGGGCTTCCGCGCTGATCGGGGCGGTATTCCCGAGACAATGTCCATCCAAACCGGAAATCGTGAGACTGCGTAACAAGGCGCGCCTCTGGCTGGGAAAGGCGTCTGGAAACCAACGATTTCAGTCTGTTAGCAACGCGCCCAGCTCTGGATCTGGCAGGCTGTCTCACGAAAACCGCTTCAAAAAACGGCTCGACGGCGGCCGAGTCTCACGAATTCCGGTCTGCTGACACGGTCTGCTGACAATTTCAGGGGGCAACGTCATCGATCATCTCCTCTATAAAGAGCAATACGACCGATAATGCAACATTATCGGACGTTTTTATTCGGCGACAGGGCGTGCGCTTCATGGCGTTTCTTCTGGCTCAAACCGCACAGCGCATCTATCCTTCCGGACGATGCCCGCGCCCGATTCGACCCTGCCCGCCGCCTCCGATGCGCCCGCCGTGCCCGGCTGGGCGATCCCGCGCGCGCATGTCGAGGATCCGGCCGAGGCTGCCTATCTGGCCGGCGCGGCGTTGAATTCACTCGACAATCTCGTGCGTGCCGAGCCCACCTGGGCTGGCGCCTGGCGCCGGCGGCTTGCCCTGCGCGCCGCGGCGGCGACCGGCCGGCTGCTTGGTCATCGCGAGGACGAGGCGGCGCTGCGCGACGCCTGGCACCTGCGCCCCGCCGGCGCCGATCCCGGGCCGGCCGGCAATGTCCTGGCGGCGTGGCGACGGCTTGCTTCCCGCTCGCCGGCGATCGACGGCGACGGGCTGCGCGCGATCGTCGGCCTGCTCGGCCTCGCCTGGAGCGACAGGTTTGCCGCGATCCCCGAGTTCGTCGCCGAGCACGCGCGCGCGAGCCGGCCGGCCCCGCTGGTCGCCGCGACTGTGGCTGACGAGGTTGCGGCAAGCGGTCCTCAGGCCGAGGCGCTGGCCTGGTGGTGCGCCGATCTGGCGCTCGCCGCGCGTTTCCGGTGGCCTTTCGCCGTGCCGATCCTGGCGACGCAGATCCATGCGCCGCTGCTGCGCGGCGGCCCAAGCCGGAGGCGCCTGCGGCCGGGAGAGGAGGGGTTTGCGCGCGCGGCCTGTGTCGCGGCCGCGGCGGGCGGGGCGGAGGCCTGCCGGCTCGCCGGCGAGATCGCCGCCCGCGGCCGGCGCCTCGAGGCGGCGACGCCGAAGCTGCGGACAAAGGGGGCAGGGGAGGCGATCCGGCTTCTGCTCGACGACGACGCGGTGTTGGGATCGCTGACGACGCCGGCGCTGTCGCGCTGGGCGGCGCGACGGCTGTTCGACCGCCTGCACACGCTCGGCGCGGTGCGCGAGCTCAGCGGCAGGCCGAGCTTCCGGCTCTACGGATTGTAGCCATGGCACGCCGGCGTCGCGCAGAGGGAGTTCTCGACACCGAGCTCGCCGAGCTTCCGCCGGAGCTGCGCTGGCGCGAATGGGTCGCGCGGGTCGAGGCGGTGATCTTCGCGGCGCCCGGTCCGGTCGAGCGCGAGACGCTCGCCCGTGTGGTCGGCCGCGCCTGCAGCATCGAGCTCGTCATCGACGACATCCGCGAAAATTTGCGCGGTCACGCCTACGACCTGGTTTCGGTCGCCGGCGGCTGGCAGCTGCGTTCGCGGCCGCGCTACGCCGAGGCGATCCATGCCGCCTTCGGCTCGACGCCGGCGCCGGTGCAGCTCTCCCAGGGCGAGATGCTGGTGCTGGCCTGCATCGCCTACCACCAGCCGGTGACGCGGGCCGAGCTCGGCGAGATGATCGGCAAGCAGGTCAGCCGCGACACCATCGCCGAGCTGCGCGCGCTCGGCTTCATCGCCGCCGGCCCGCGCAGCCCGCAGCCGGGCGCGCCATACACTTATGTCACGACGAAGGGGTTTCTGTCTCATTTCGGCCTCGACACGCTGCGCGACCTGCCCGACATGGAGGCGCTGGAGGATGCCGGCCTGCTCAGCAAAGACACGCTGCTGGCCGATGATATTCCGCTGGGGCTCATGGCGGGCGAGGGAGACGAGGAGGACCTGGACGGAGACGACGTCACGGATGACGAGCCTTACGACCTCGACGACGGATCAGGTGGGAACGGATGACCGTTGTTGACGATCACGACGAAGACGGCCCCATGAGCGTGCGCGAACATCACCTCGTCGTCGCGACGGCAAGCCGCTGATCCGATGCTGAGCTGCACGGCGGCCGTTGAGACATAAGCCTCAAGAAGCTGCTTCCGCGAATATCTGCCCTAATGCTGGTTGCCCGTGGGAGCCACCGGCGCGGATTTGTTCAGCGACGCCAGAGGATGGCGGAAGTAGTGTTCGTTCATGATCTTGGTGATCGCGCCCGATTTCGCCAGCCCAAGATAGGCGCGCACAGCGTCGCCATCTCTCCATACGATCTCAAACCTCGGATCGGCGGCCTGATCCGCGAGCCACGCGGCCGCGTCGGGGCGGAAGCGGCCATTGCTCCAGAACTCGAAGGAAAATGAGCGGCCCGCGTAGCGGCCGGCAGCCGAGAGCGCTTCGTAGATTACAGGCACCCGATCCTCTCGCCATCTTCTGACCTGATCGAGGGTCACCATGTTGCCCGGCACCTTCGCCTTGCATTCAATCGCCAGGACCGATTTTCCGTCCGGCCGATCTAGCAGGACATCGATGTCGGCCGCGCGCCGGGTCAGAGGGTCCTTGACCTGTACACCGGCCTTCACGAAGCCGCCGTCGACCTCTTTGACCAGATAGGCCACGGCGAGTTCGAAGAGGGCGCCGCGGAGGTTGTCGGCGGCGCCTTCTATCCGGGTCAGCTCGCGGAGCACCTTGTCCAAGTGCTCCGGATTGACGGCGACTGTCGCTCCGAGGTTGGTCAGCATGTCGACTAACTCATGGAGGGCCCGGGCGATGATATCGCCGAGCAACTGCGCCGTTGTCGTCGGCAGCATTCCCTTTTGCTTGGCGAGGCTGTGGCCGTCCGCGGTGAAGGCCTCTGCGACTAGGAAAGGCATAATTGGCGGGAATGTCGGCAAGGCGGAGGCCATGTCGTGCTTGCGCACCATCGCCGCGACGGCGGACGCGTCCAGGAGGCCGCGTAGATTGATGTCAGCGACAACGAAACCCGGCTTGAGCCCTACTTCGCCGGCCCTGGCCAAAGGACGGATGTAAGACGGCCCAGAGAGGTCCCAGGCGATCGAGGAGACCTCGGGCGCCGGGTCTTCGCCGCGAATCCGGGTCTGCTGATAGCTCGTGAAGCCCAGCTTCCTCATCCAGTCACGCACGCCTTCGAGCGCGACGGATTCGGCAAGCATGCGAGCGCGCAGGACTTCAGGCGTATCGCACTGATAGACATGCGGCCGGAACTTCACATAGGTCTCTTCGCCGATTTCCTCGATCTCGAGGAGCTGGATGGCGATGAGCCGATCGAGAAGATGGCGAGGTGGGTATTGCCCTTTGCGAGAGGCAGGCGCGCCGCACACGCCCGGAAAGTCGATAAGGCGGACACGCCCGCCGCGAGCTTTCATGCCCGTGACTGCTGCCCAATAGGCGGCCCCGCCGCGCTGGAACGCGCGCTCGACGGCAAGCCAAAATGGGGCATCGCCGAACTGGTCGCCGAGGTAGAGAAAACGCGCATTGTGCTGGAATCGCACGCCGGCAAGCTTCACGACGTCGAAATCTCGCGCGCCGCGCGCAATGCGTTGACGCGCCGCGTCGGCGGAGACACCCTCTGCGACGAGCCGCTCAACCAGCTCGGTGCTCAGGGACGGCCCGACCTTGCGCAGCACGCTTGTCAGGGATTCAGCACGTGGCGAGAGAAGGTTTGTCACACTGCTCTATTTATAACAGGTTCTCTTTTCGCGGGCGTCGTTTTCGCGGCTTGTCGGCGAGAAAATAAATCGATGTCTTTTCAAGCACATACGCATGACGCAACAGAGCCGATTCTTACCCTCTGTCACACCCCCTGACAAGTTTAGGGGTCACAAGCACTTCCTTGGCCTGCGTGAGCGCTCGCTCCCGCCTCAACGCGAAACGGCAGCTGTCGGTTTGCGGGCGACCCGGGGGTTGCGGGGCTGCACATCGACCGCCAAGACCTGGTCCCGGACCTGATCCGTCAGCCGCCGGCGCAACAACCGAATGAGGTCTACCCCGGAAGTCAGCTTCGCGAGGTCCTCGCCCGTGACCACCAGCACGGTTTGGCCGGCCGCCATCGCGGTCGCGACATGAAAGAAACCGGCGGACTTCCTCGCAGGGTCTCCCGTCAGCCCTTCCAGCGCGATAAAGATGCCGCTCGATCGCCCCTTGTCCTTCAGCGTGGTTGCAAAATACCGAAGATCCCGTCCGGAGGCGGGCTTCGACCAGGCCTTGCACTCCACGAGCAGAGGGCAGTCCATGAAGTGCAGGCCCGTCCGTTCGCGGTGGTTCCAGAAATAGAGGTCAATCTCCTCGGTCCCGTAGGCGCTCTCGACGTCCTGATCCTCAAGATCGAGGCCCGGAACCGACAGGAAGATATCCCGGATGAGCGCTTCGAGCCGCGGGCCCTTCACCATCGGGTCGGAAGAGGCGCGGATCGCGGCCAGTTCGCTGGCGATCCAATCCGGATCGAGGGTCATTCGCGTGCTCCGCCGACGAACGCCGCGCGGCGCCGACGCTGGAGTATGTCCTGTTCGAACGTCCCCGCTTCGAGGCCGTTGATCACGTCGTCGACGGATATCGCGATGACGTCTGGGGTCGCGAACGAGGTTGGAGGCGACGCCGACCGATCGTGGTCGAAGACGAGAAGGCCCAGGCTCGCATCGCTTTTTGCCAGTAATTTGCTGAGCTTGCCGACATAGAACTCCGCGTTCTTGATGACGCTTCCCGAGCCGCCCCGAAGTACCTTGCATTCAACGAGGATTGGGCCGCCCAGCGCGTAGGCGACGTCGTTGAGCCATACGACAAAGTCGACGCCGCGGTCGGCTCCTGGCTGTCCGGCCCGCTCCACATCAGCGCCCGACGCCTCAAGAACACGGCCGATGAGGCTCTCGAATTCCTCGTAGCGGTGCGGTGAACCGGGGTCCCGTAACGCTCGCAGTTCATCGCGCGCCCAGCCGAGTTTCCTCCTGTGCGCCAGGGGTGGTTCGTCACTCAACGGCGGCGGCGACTTGGCATTCCGGAGGAAGCGGGCAATGTCAGCCGCCACGTCCGGAAGGCGATCGAGGCTATCGAGCGACCGGTAGATGATGCCATGGAGGTCGGAAGGGGGCGTCCTTCCGAACGTGAACACAAGCGCCGGCTTATTCATGCCGCGCGCGACGCCGAGCTCGAAGATGGCGTTCTCGGCCTCCTGGTGTGTCAAGACAACGACGATGAAGTCGGCACTCGCGATGCCTCGCAGAATCTCATCGGTGAGCGATGCGCCGAGGGAAATGGCATTGGCCGAGAGAACGGCGACCCCGAATCCCGTGAGCATGTTGGCGATGGCTTCTGTCGCCTGGCCAGCGGGCCCGGAAACGAAGCAGGTTCGAAAGCGGGGCTCTGGCTTGGTCTCGGTCATGCCTGTCCGTCTCAATCCGTATTCTCACCCGCAGCTTGGTTGAGAATCACATGGCTGCATGGATGCAACTTGCGCCATCCCCGGCAAGACGTCTGCGTGTCCTTCGCGGCATCGGCTCATACCCCGCAGAAGAGGGGTGTGAGCGGACGCCGACGGCGAAGCACGAGCCGGATTTCTAGAGCGGGATGTCAGCCGCGTTACGGGGACGAACATTGATAGGGTTCTGGGCCTCCATACCGCTGGAGCATACCAACTACAATATTTAGGGGACGCCCATTTCGGCGCGGCGTGATCGCCGGTGTGCCATCGGGCCTGGTTCGCAGCGCACTGTTTAGGGCCTCAAGGGCCCGCTCGTTGTACGAGAAGGTCATGCTTCTTGGCATGTATCATGCGCCGACATAAGAAGAACCCCACCCAAAAGAGATGGGGTTCTTCTCGACCGGAATGGGCATTCCGCCAGCCTTAATTCGGGCGAATGGCGGATCCAAGACCTCCTGCCCCAATTGCCTATGTGATGAAATCAGCTGTCCACTCAAGCACCGCTGGATGATAAGCTTCCAGCTTCCGAACGACCGAATCCAATGGCTCACCTAAAGTCTTGTGCGACATCAAAATGAAATCGCACCAGTCTTCCGGGAAATACATGCCCGCCCATTTTGGGCGGCGCCATTCATAATCGTTCGTCTGGCACCAAGGCTGGCCGCACTCGTCAAAGGTTCCAGCAAACCAACCAGGCGGATTGATGTACGGCTCATCGATATGAATGGGTTTTCCAGTCTCCGGGTTCATCCATGCCGACTGGTGATCCATGCCCCTGTAACGCGGGGTCGGGGCACGGCGCCAACTTCGCGAATTGGCGGGTACCAGTCCGGTCGCATCGACGAACTGGATTGTCCGTGCAACCCGGGTGAGGTCTGACCGTGCAAATTCTTCCTGACTGAAGTTAGATGCTTCGATAAGGAAGCGATTTCCCTTCCGGCGACGAATCCGGATTCTTGGCAAGCGGCCAATTCCGCGACAGGGAAGATCGTCGACCGATCGCGATAGCGGAAGCCGAAGCGCCACCCTTTGGGTCGTACCCAGCTGCGACTCCCCCCAGTCTTGCTCGAGAATGATCTCGTGCCGCAGAGGAATCACTGATTGATCGGAACTGTATAGTCGGAGGAAGTACTGATAACTGAGTGCACCGCTCTGGCGCGCTGCCCAGTCGAGGGCGTCGTGATAAGGAATGTTCTCACGCCGACTGATTCTTCTCGCCTTCCTCTTCAGACCGGAGACAGTCTTCGGGAACTGGCTATTGATATCGTAGCCCATCTTCTTCGATCCATTGCCCTGCGAAGTCACCCGCCAAACACGCAAGGTCCGATCAAGAGAAGCGGAGCCAAATTCCACGTTCCATTGCCGAAATACGGCTTCGCTCGGGCGGGTGTGCAGGCCTATGGATAGGCACAATTCAAAATACCTCCGCTATCGGGTTGCCACAAGGCTCCTTTGAACAAGATCCACAGGCGCCCGCCCGTATCGCCATATGCCGCGAGCTGGGCCAGTCGGCAGCATGTAGCCGGTCCCGCCGGTTGCGATGGATTGCGTGATGCCGGCGCTGACATCACTGCCTAGTGTCGAAGGTGCCGAAGGCCGACGTGTCCATGACCGCTAGTCTCACCCCGTAGCCGCTTCACGTCGTGCGCATGAGGACATCGAGGGAGGGGAGTATGGAGATCCACGACGGGGCGCCCTCGATGCCGGAACCTTCGGGAAAACCGAAAGCCGCAGCCCCGGGCGCGTCTGCCCGGAGGCCTCGCCCCAGCCCAACTGAACGCAACGCATCGGCGACAGTCTGGAACTACTTGGTTTTTTGGCATTGCCAGACCCTCTGCCCGCACTAGGCGCTCCGTACGGTCACATTGAGGGATCGCAGGGCGTCAATCAGGTAGGGATTGCGCACTAAATCTGCAGCCGGCGTCGAAGTCAGCTTGGCCGGGACGGCCCGATCATACACGGCGACACATTCGGCTGACGTCAGCCTCGACGTGTAGAGAATACCGTCGATCGCGAAACGATCGTAGAGCGCTTTGCTCAGCCGTCTGCCTGTCGCATGGCTTTTTGCTCGTGCTGCATTGGTCGATACGCCCAGTTTCAGCAGTCCGGTCGTACGGAGGTCGAGTACTGTCAGGGGATTGGTCGCGGACACCTCCGAGAAGGCCCAGGCGTCCACCTCGGTGATGTCGAGAACTCGCTTGGCTCGCCCTTCAAACCGATCCCGAATGATCGTCTCGGCAATCGCGGTCGTGATATCGCGTGCAATATAGACGAGCCTGAACGTGTTGTCGGGCGCGGAAAAGCGGGTCTGCCCAAAGCCCATGCCGAGAGGCGTCGCGGCGTGAACCTTCGGCAAGACGCGCAGATATGAGGACGGACGAAACGGAATGGCGAGTTCCGCGACGACTTTGGGATCCAACTTCACGGTCAGCCAAAATCGCGTTCGGCCGCTTCGACGACCTGAGAGATGTGTCCCTTTTTGAGACGCTCGAGCGGAGCTCCTCCGATGCTCGGCTTCGCCTGAATGAGCCACTGCCAGGCCGCACGCTGATTACCGATCAAACGCACGACCGCGGACATGCCTTCGAGAGGTCGGCCATCGACGAATTGCGCAAGAGGGAAAACATGCTTGCGTTCACCTTTGAGCAGGCCGATGACCGCCCCACGCTTCTGCCATTCGTGAAGCGTGGATCGCCGTGTGCCGAATTTGCGTTCGATCTCGCTTGGCCCCGCCACCGGGCCCGCCCAGTCTTCGAGACGAGCTGGCTCCGCGATCGCCGCGAGTCGTCGATTGCCCTCCGACATTTCCAGCAGATCGCCCATGCCTTCACCTTGGCTGATCTCCACGGGCTTGTCCGTTTCAACCTTGAGAAGCTCATCAGAGCTTTCAGCGGCAAGGTCGGCGACCACAGATTCTATCGTTTTCCTGAGCACGCTCTCATGTGCCAGGATAAGTCTCTGTTGTTCCTCGGAAAGTCGCGCGGCCGCCGCCGCTATTGCGGCAACGACCTTGGTCCTGCCCTTCAGGGCAGACCTTGAAACCCCCGGGTTGTGGCGGGCCAACACATCGAGAATATCGGCAGCCGCTGCACGGCTCACATTGAGGTGCAGGTCGGCTCCGGGCTTACGAGCTGTTGCGACCATCATCGCCTCCATCGGTTCATGCATAGATAGCCCTAAACGTCCGAATTGTCCAGATTGTTCGATCGCCTTGACGCGTCACCTCTCCGGCTTGCCGAGCAGTTCGAATCGCTTAAGCTGAAAGCTGGCTGATCCGGCCATGCCGTCCACACTGGCGAAGCCTTTGGGCAGGAATGAACAATCGCTTCGCATCAACCTCTCTTGAAGGTGCGCGGGCCAAGTGGACACGCCGCTACAAGCACCGCCGGAGTGGTTCGATGCGTGCTTATTTTTCCGATCTGACTCGGCCGAAACAGGCCGCGAAATACCTGGCACGCGCCGGTTCCGAGCTGAAACTCGCAACTGTGCACGAGACGCTCGCTTCGGCGCTCGGCTACCGGGACTGGCACGAGCTGTCGACCTTTGCCCGACCAGACAATTCCGCTGCCGAGCAAGACATCGGTCTCGACGATGTGTTGCGTGTCATTTTCAAGCTGGCGGACGCCCTCGTACTTCTCGAATCCGACGTCCAACATGCGGTGTCGAAAGCGCGGCTGCTTCGAGCGACGCCCTGGTCCATTGACGATCAGATGGCTTTGCGTGCGTCCATTTGGAGAAGGCGACTGTTCGGCCCCCCTGGCCGTGGCAAGTCCGGAACCATCGTGAGAGACATGGCATATGGTACCAAGACGCCGGCCTATCTGCGCTATCCCGGCCGCCCAACCTATCTGCTCTTCGATACTGGATTTGGTGAGCGTGCGGACTTCGAGGTGATCACGCCGCGCTCCCCGCTCCCCGACTTCGTGCCCTCGCGCATCTGGTTGCCCTATGGGGTGTGGACGCTGAACGACGGATCCGAAGTCGTCTTCTCTCGGGACTACCTGCCGATGTGGCGTGTTTCGAACGAAAGAGCAGAGCGTTTGGCGCCTTGGCTCTGGATCACGGGCATTGTCGACGAAGCGCATTTCCTCAGTCCGGGGAGCGCCACATGGGCCACCGGCGCGGCGCGAGAAAGAGCAGTTGCCTACCTACAGCGGCATCGCATCTCTGAGCTTCCGAGGCTGACCGATATCATGCCGCATCTCTTCGAGAGCCAAGTCGAGACGTTGTCCGATGGCGTCGCGCGCCTTTATGCGGCGCAACGTGTGCCAGAAGCGGCCCCACCCTATGCGGAGCTCAACGAACGTATTCTGACTTGATCCCCAGCTTGTTGTCAGCCCGGACGATGATCAGCCGACGAATCTGCTAAAGTCGGAAGTATTCACGGATTCGAACCAGATGGCCGTCGCGAAAAAGAAGAGTAACTCGCCGCTAGAATCGCGTTTCAAATTTGCCGAAGATTCTTTTGGTCGGCTGCCCGGAGGTTGGGACTCTCATCTGCGCACAGCAACAGGTGCCGCGGATGGTGAGTCGTACCTCCTGCGCCTCTTCAAGAAAACAGACACAGCGCTGGATGAGGATCTGCGGGCAATCGTCACCCGCGGATTGAGGCGGATACGACGTGTGCTGTCGTCACGTCGCGCCCGAGACGTTCTGGTCGAGGTACTCGAGATCGCGGAAGACCAGCACGAACTCGCGATCGTTATGGTTGATCCCGGAAGCCCAGTCTCTGCATCGACGTACCGACGCAGGGCGAGGGAGGGGCGCTATCTGACGAGCGCGAGTCGCGGTGTCTTTTGGCGGAACATCGTCCGCATCGCGGAAGCGCTCACGCTCTGTCACGACGCGGGCATTGTGCACGGTGGAGTCGGCATCCACTCGATATTCTCGCACAGAGAAGAGAGTGCCGATTATCGGCTCGGCGGTGTTGAGGCGTGCGTGCACATCTCGGATGGCGATCTCGAAGCATCCGGGCATCTGTTTCGGCCTTCCGCCACGATATCGTTCCGTCAGGACTGGATCGATCTTGCCGCCGTTGCGAGAGAGCTTCTTGGTATTGAGGGGGACGCTCCGCCGCAACTTCTCTCCGTCGAACGCCGAGTCCTGGAGAGGCTGGCCAGCCCACCGCAATTTCAGCTCTTCGATGGCGCTGTTGTTCTCGAAGAACTGCAAAACGTCATCGCTGAACTCGACCGGGTCGGCTCGAGTTCGGACGGCGAACTCGTCCTCTATCCATCGAGAAGCGTCCTACAGAGCGATCTGCCGGCTCTTGCGTCGGGAGCCATTCCCGCAACCGACAGCGACGCGATCATGCAGTTTGTCGCTGACGATCTGCTTTCGGCAGGTGTTCGCCTGGTCCCCGCCGGACAGGACACCGTGCGCCTCATGACAGACCTCGCGATCTACAACGTGCGGATCATGAGTGACGCTGTCGGGATGATCGAAGGCGCGCACCAGCGTCGCTCGAATGAATGGATGCACGGTGCCATCGATATCGTTCATCGGCTACATCTTTCCCGAAATCGAGCCAGCGCTGAAGAGCGCGTGCAGAATCTCGGACCAGGTGCCAAAAGATGGCGCGACCTGCTCGAACCCGTTCGATTGGCCGCCGGCACGGTCGACGTTCCCGTATGGTTCGCTCTCATCCTTTTGGAAGCCTTCACCCTCTTGAGGGAGCAATTTCGCCTCTATCCCGTCGATGTACTTTCGCCGGTCAAAGCAGAGGCGAATGTCGTCTGGTTGGCGCCCTGTGATGACGAGGAGCGCGATGCACGGCGCGAAACGATGGGTCTGCGCAAGGCAGCCGAGACCCTCAGGCGAGAGCTGAAACACGACGACGGAAAGGCGAATTGGACGCTGTCGCAGTCCGCACGCCTCGCGATGGGTCGCGAGCGCGCGCCCGAGCTCAGCTACGAAGGTAGCGGCTTGATTGGTGGGAAAGTAGCGTTCGCGTTCGGGACCAATCTGTCGATCCCCGTTGGGCAAAGGCTGTTCTTGCGCCCCCGCAGAGACACCGGCACCGAACGAGCCATCCGGCGGCGGCTCCAGAATATCATGGCCGCGAGATCGAATTTGGAGCTTCTGAGGGCATTGGACGACCCGGCGCAGGTCGCCATGGATGAGGTGTTGCGCGACATCGCCGCCCCGGGCCCGCCGCCAGCCGATGCTGACCTTGAGCAATCCAAGATCCAGGCTTGGGAGGCGATCGTCGCCGGCCGGTCCATCAATGTCGTTGTCGGACCGCCGGGCGTCGGCAAGACGTTTTTGATCTCGCACCTCGTCAAGAGCATTCTACAGGAAACGCCCGATGCTCGTATCCTCGTGTCGTCTCAGAACCATGAGACACTTGTGCACATGGAGGAGGAGCTTCGCAAGTTTCTCCCTGCAAACGCGACCATTGTCGTTCGCGTCGAGCGATCCCGCTCCAGCGAGAAAGAGAGCACGCTGAGGCGGAGCTCGACGTCTCTGCTGCGCTCGGTGGCGAAGCCGGATCCCGCGAGCGCGACGGTCATGGCCAATCAGCTCCATCAGATCGTCCAGGCACTCAAACCTGTCGATACCTCCGAACAGTCGATCGCCGATCGTACCCTACGTGACACCGACAACCTGATGTTGCGTTCATCGGATGTGACGCTGGCGACTACCTCTTCGCATGTATTGGAGGAGATGATCGCGGATGGCGAGCAGTTCGATTGGGTTTTCATCGAGGAAGCGGCGCGGGCCAACGGTGCAGAGCTGATCGGAGCACTGCTCCTTGGAAACCGGCGCGTCATGATCGGTGATCACAATCAACTATCTCCCTTCGATGCGTCCGATCGTCGGAAGTTCTACGATGTCAGCCGAGCGGGCGAACTCCTGCGCGATGCGAAGGAAAAGCTGGCCGCGATCCCCGACTTGCCGGGAGAAGTAGACGTCGCCCTCGATGCTTTGAAGGCGGACGAGTTTCTTCTGCGCGACGTCCTCGCCATCGCGTCCCGCCTCGAAGAGCCGTTCAGATCGATTGCCGAACGGGAAGAGACGAGAACCTCGGACACCGGCAAACCCAGCTCGATCGCCACCACGCTGCGCGAGCAAAGCCGCATGCATCCGGCCATATGCGAGCTGGTTTCCAACACGTTCTACAAACGCCAGTTGCTGTCCTCGGTCCGGGTGAAAACACGCCTGCAGGCCGTGGAGTGCACCGACGGATTCCCCGCTTCTCCGGTCGTCATTCTAGACGTGCCCTCATTAAGCATGGTCAAGCGACGGACATTCGAACAGCCTGTGAGGCGTTCAATCCGCAATGAGGTCGAGGCGACGGCATTACTGGCCGCCGTCAAGAAGATGCGACCTGTGATCCAGAAGGGCGAGCGGGTGCCGACGCTCGTGATCCTGTCCCCGTATCTGGCACAGGCCCATCACCTCGAGCGACTGGTCCAGCCTCAGGTCGATCTATCTGCGGGCACGCTGTTCGGCTTCGCGAGCCCGCGGGGCGATGGGAAGTTCGTATACACCAGCGACAGCTTCCAAGGCGGGGAGGCCGACCTCGTCGCAGCCAGCCTTGTGCGCAACAATGTTCTCGTCGGCTCGAGAGCTCTTGGCTTTATCAAGAACCCTCAGCGCCTGAACGTGCTGCTCAGTCGTGCCAAGCATAAGCTCGTCCTGGCAACCAGCCGCCAGTTCATCCGCAACGCGGTGGAGGGTATCGATCCTGACGCCGTAAACGACGAGCTCGGCTTTCTGCGGACCATGCTCGACGAAATGGTTCGCTCGTGCGAGGTCGACCTTCCGACCGTCGGCAAAGCGGTCTCGATCGTCCCTGTCGATGAACAGGGGAGGCTGTGCCCGTGAAGAATATCTATATCCCGGCGTGGCATTATCGGGCGCCAGGCATCGTTCAGCGGACGTGGGGCTGGAGCCCAGTCGAGGAAATGATCCTGCTCTCGCTGGATCGGAGCCCGGGAACCATCCACGACGTATCCGAAACGTTGAAGATTCCCCGGCAGGTGGTCGGTTCGACCGTGGCGCGGCTCATGCAGTTCGGGCTTGTGGAAGTGCGGCTGTCGCCGCAACCAGTTTTGACCACGAGTGGCATCGGCCAGGATTTCATACGCTCAGGTCGGGCGCTTCCGGAACGAACGGCTGATCGCGAAATCGGCATCAGCGTCGTCTACGAGAAGGTCGGGTTGTCTGTCTTCCGAACCAAAGACGTCGACACGATCCCCATGACGAAGCTCCCCGCCACGGGCGCAATCATCAGGTTTCCAGACGGCGATCCGCCTGAAACTCACTACTCGATGATGCAGCGGGTGAACGAATTCATGGTTGGCATGCTCCGGTCGGGCGAGTGGCTGCGCGGCGTCCAAGCCACCAGCTCCTTCCTCGAGGCGCGATTTCTCGTCCTGGACCTCGATGAGATTGGAGCTGGCGTGTTTCCTCCAGGCGCGAGCGAGCGGCTCGTTGATGCTCTCAAGGCTACGATCGAGACCGGCGTTTTGCCGCAAACCGCGACAGCATCCCCAGAGCGCCCTGCGTCCATCGCGACTCGCTTCAGCGCCGATCAGCTCATCGTCGGCGCCGATAAGCACTTGCAACGCTTCGAGCAGATCGTCGGGGCCGCCAAGTCGAACATCTTCGTGTTGTCGACTTTCGTTGCCTCGCAATCGGACGAGAAGGGCAGGGACCGTCGGGAACGCATCGTGCGAGCCTTGGAAGATGCGTGCAGGCGTGGCGTCAAATGCCATCTTTTCTTCGGCACGTCGCTCGATCGTGCCAAGCACGCGGCGGCCATGCAGGAACTATATCTCCGTTTGTCGGTGGCGAGACAAACGAGGGGGTATCTGCTGGTCCAGAGGGATCCCGTCGACAGCCATGCGAAGTTCCTTGTGGCCGACGACGGTCACGACGGCGCTGTCGTGTTGATGGGATCGTGCAACTGGCTCCATTCCCCGTTCTCGGCCGTTGAAGTCTCGGCCGAGCTTACGGAGACTAATGCGGTCGCCGAAGGCCTCGATCTGCTGCGAGAGATTGTTTCCAAACTTTCCAGCGCCAGTCGGTCTGTGGAAACGCTGCAGTTCATGGCCTCTGAATTGCGCCGTTCGCGCAATATGCTGTCGATCTCCGAAGACGCGCAGGCTCCAGCCGCTACCCTAACAATCCTGCCTGCCGCCGATCACGAGCGTCTGCTCCGCCTCGCGGCCCATGAAGCACAACAGCGCTTCATTTGCTGCACGAACAAGGTCGGCGCGAACATGGTGCCCGCGCTGTTCGATCCGGCTGAGGTCGCGGGCCGGAGACTCAGTGATGTCCGCGTCTATTATTCGCGCCGTTCTGGCCCGGTGAAGCGCGGTCATGTGACGAAGCATCGTGAACGGCTTCATGGGATAGTAGACATTATCGGTGTGCCAGAGCCGCAATTGCACGCGAAGTTTCTGGCCTGGGACAGCGATCACGTCGTCGTCAGCAGTTTAAACTGGGGGTCGCAATCGGGGCTCGATGACAATCCGCTGGACGAAATTGGCTTGCATTTGGAGGGCCCCGGGCTGGCGACTTCGTTGCTAAAAAAGCTTGATGCCGAACTCGGATGATACGGCCCCGGGGCAAATCCCGGACTGTCCTTGACCTGCGACCCTGATCTTCCTCCGAATTTGAATGGAGCCCAACGCCGCGTAACTGAGTCGCCGGTGTCCGGTTTTGGACATCTCGCCAATGTCCGCTTCTGGGCGGACCACAGGTTCGATTCCCTCCACCTCAGCCAAGCTGATCGTCGGCTCATCTTCGAACGAGGAAGGCCTGATCGCCGTCTCTACGAGATTGCGACGCTCGCGGCCTTGCGAGACCGGCTGCGATCTGCAGACATTTGGGTCGATGGCAACCGATCCTTCCGTCCGATCGATGAGCATCTCATGCCGCGGTCAACATTCACCACCATGAAGGATGAGGAGCGCCTTGGACTGGGCGTTCAGGGCGATGGCTTGGCTTGGCTCACCGAAGCGCGTCAGATGCTCGACTGCAACCTGAAGCACCTGGCGCACAGGGCACGGTCGGGAAGGCTCGAGGGTGTTCGTCTTGAAGACGGGAGCATGCCCGACGATCCGCGCACCCTTGGTTTGGTGCCCTGCATCGCGCGTCCTCAATCGATCGGGCGGCCCGAACGAAGCCGCCCTGGAGCTGTCTCGCATCAACCAGGATACATAGGACGATCATGCCCGTCGTCCGGAGACGCCGGCGGATATCGCATCCCCAGAGATCCCACGCATTGCGATTTTGCTCAATTCGCGCAGCCACAACACCGAACTTGAGACCGCCACACACAACAGCCAGTCTCCGGCGCCCAGGCTGACGGTCGAGAACGCCTCCTGCAGGAACGGCGTGTAGACCACGAAAGCGTGCAGCACCAGCGAAAGCATGACCGCGCTCCAGAGCCAGCGATTGGTGAAGAGGCCATGGAATGCGCTGCGATCGTCGGAGCGGGCATTGAAGACGTTGAAGAGCTGGAACATCACGAGCGTCGTGAAGGCCATGGTCTGGCCATAGGCGAGAGTGCCCGAGCCTTCGATCATTCCCCCGGGCAGCGCGGCGTCGAGCACGAACAGCGTACCGGCCGCCATGATCGCGCCGACCAGGAAAATGCCAGCCCACATCCGCACCGTGATCACGCCTTCTCCTTGCGGGCGGGGCGGTCGGCGCATCACGTCCGCGTCGGCGGGATCGATGCCGATCGCCAGCGCCGGCGCCCCGTCGGTGACGAGGTTGATCCAGAGGATCTGCGTGGCCAGGAGCGGAAGCGCGACGCCGCCGGTCGCGGTGCCGGCCAGGCCGATCACGTCGGCGAGGAGGATGCCGAAGAACATGGTCATGACCTCGCCGATGTTCGACGACAGGAGGTAGCGCAGGAACTTCCTGATATTGGAGAAGATCGCCCGCCCCTCTTCGACGGCGGCGACGATGGTGGCGAAATTGTCGTCCGCCAGCACCATGTCGGCCGCTTCCTTGGTGACGTTGCCCCCTGAAATGACCCCGCTCAGAAGCTAGGATCCGTCGAGAGGAGACGGACGATGCGCAAGAGCCGGTTCAGCGAGGAACAGATCATCGGGATCCTGAAGGAGCACCAGGCCGGAATCCCGGTCGTGGACCTCTGCCGGAAGCACGGGATCAGCGACGCGACCTTCTACACGTGGCGCACGAAGTACGGCGGGATGGAGGTGTCCGACGCCCGCAACCTTAAGGCGCTCGAGGAGGAAAACCGGAAGCTGAAGAAGCTTCTGGCCGAGTCGATGCTCGACGTAGCCACTCTCCGCGAGGCTCTTGGAAAAAACTTCTGACGCCCAGTTCCCGGAGGAAGGTCGTGACCTGGGCGATCGAGGAGAAGGGCTACTCGCAGCGGCGTGCGTGCGGCCTCATCGGCATCGAGCCGAAGACCTATCGCTACGCCTCGACGCGAGGCGACGATACCGCGCTCCGCCAGCGCCTTCGTGAGCTGGCGAGCTTGCGTCGGCGGTTCGGCTATCGGCGTCTGCTGATCCTGCTTCGGCGAGAGGGCAAGGAGATCAACCACAAGAAGCTCTTCAGGCTCTACCGCGAGGAGCGGCTGTCGGTGCGCCGTCGCGGCGGACGCAAGCGAGCGCTTGGCACGCGAGCGCCGATGACCTTGCCGCAGGCACCCAACCAGCGATGGAGCCTGGACTTCGTCTCCGATGTGCTCGCGGACGGACGCCGGTTCCGCGTGCTGGTGATCGTCGACGACTTCACCCGGGAGTGCCTGGCGCTCGTGGCCGACACGTCGCTGTCGAGCCACCGGGTCGTACGGGAGCTGGACGCCATCATCCAACGTCGTGGCAAGCCGCTCATGGTCGTCAGCGACAACGGCACCGAACTGACCTCGCACGCGGTCCTGCGTTGGCAGCAGGACACAGGTGTCGAGTGGCACTACATCGCTCCCGGCAAGCCGGTTCAGAACGCCTTCGTCGAGAGCCTGAACGGCCGCTTCCGCGACGAATGTCTGAACGAGCACCTGTTCCAGGGCTTGCCGATGGCACGTCGGATCATCGAAGCTTGGCGGATCGACTACAACGGCCACCGGCCTCACACGAGCCTCGGCGGCCTTACCCCAAACGAGTTCGCAGCCCGGTCCAGGCAGGACCACAACCAGAACGGATTCTGGTTATGAACGAGGGCATTCAGGGGGCAACGTCACCACCGTCTCTCCCGCGCGCTGCAACGCTTTGACGATCCGCAGCTTGTGCTCGGGATTGACACGGGCATAGACCCGGACCTCCCGGACGGTCCGGTCCAGTTCCGCCTCGGTCATGGCCGCGAGCTCCGCACCGGTGACGGCGCGGCCATCGGAGGTGATGCCGAGCTCGGCGGCGATGATCGCCGCGGTCACCGGATGATCACCGGTGATCATGAGGCACCGGATGCCCGCCGACTGTGCCCGGGCCACGGCCTCGCGCGCTTCCCGGCGCGGCGGATCGATCAGTCCGATCAGGCCCAGAAAGACGAGATCGTGCTCCACATCCTCCGCGAAGGCGCCATGGTCCGCGTGCTCGGCCGGCAGCGAGCGGAAGGCGACGCCGAGCGTCCTCAGCGCCTCATGGGCGAGCGCGTCATTGCTCGCCATGATCTCGGCCCTGCGCGCCTCGGTGAGCGCGACGGCGTCACGGCCGACAAGCTCATGGGTGCAGCGCGCGAGCAGGACATCCGGCGCCCCCTTGGTCACCGCGATCAGACGCTCGGGCTGCTCGGCATCCGTGTGGACGGTGCTCATCAGCTTGCGTTCGGAGGAAAACGGCACCTCGCCAACCCTCGCGAAGCGCGCATCGAGGGCCTGCGGCAGCAGGCCGGCCTTGCGGGCCGCAACGATCAGGGCGCCCTCCGTCGGGTCCCCCTGGACGGACCAGTTGCCGTCGCGCTCCTGCAGCACCGCGTTATTGGCCCGCTCGGCGGCCGTCAGCGCGCGCGTAAGCTCGGACTGCAACGCCTCGTCGGGCGATGGCGGTCCGACGAGTTCCATGTCGCCGTGCGGCGCATATCCGGTCCCCGACAGATTTGCGCTGCCGCTCGCCGTCACGACCCGGCGCACCGTCATCTCGTTTCGGGTCAGCGTGCCGGTCTTGTCGGAGGCGATGACCGTTGCCGAGCCGAGCGTCTCCACCGCCGCCAGCCGGCGGATGATGGCCTTGTTCTTCGCCATGCGCTGCATGCCGAGCGACAGCACGGCGGTGACCACCGCCGGCAGTCCCTCCGGCACCGCGGCGACGGCCAGTGCGACGCCGAGGATCAGCACGTCGAATATCTCGGAGAAGCCGTGAATATCGCTGACGAGGAAGATCGTGCCGATCATCGCGAGGGCGATGAGAACGACGGTGACCGCCAGCGCCTTGCCGACCCGATCGAGTTCCCGCTGCAGCGGCGTGATCTCGTCCGGCGCCTTTTCCAGCATGCCGGCGATGCGCCCCACGGCGGTCCGCATCCCGGTCGCGGTCACGACGGCGCTGCCATGGCCATAGACCGCCGCGGTTCCGCTGAAGACCATATTGTGCTGGTCGCCGAGCTCGGGCGTGCCGGAGAGCACGGCGATGTCCTTTGAAACCGGCAGGCTCTCGCCGGTGAGCGCGGCTTCCACCGTCTGCAGGGAGGTCGATTCGATCAGCCGCGCATCGGCGGGGATGGTATCGCCTTCCGCAATGAGGACGATGTCGCCGGGCACGAGCTCGGCCGCCGGGATGCTCCGCCTGTCGCCGTCGCGGATGACGCTCGAATGTGTGGCGGACATTTGCCGCAGCGCCGCCGCAGCCTGCTCCGCCCGGGCTTCCTGAATGTAGCCCATCAGGGCGTTGAGGATCACGATGGCGAAGATCGCCAGGGCCTCGTAGGGGAGCGCCGTGTCGCGCTCCTGCAGCCAGATCGCGGCGGAAACCATCGCCGCGACGAGCAGCAGGAGCACTAGCACGTCGGTGAACTGGTCGAGGAACTTCAGCCATTGCGGACGCGGCGGCACCGCATCGAGCTCGTTGCGGCCATAATACGCCAGGCGCCGCGCCGCCTCCGCCCGGCTGAGGCCGGACTGGCGCTGCGTCTTCAGGAGGGCGATGATCTCGTCGGCGCTCTGCCGGTAGGGCTCATCGACGAGCGGGGCGGGGGATGTCGCGGACATGCCACAACGATACGCGTCCGCGACGGATTGCAATACCAGAGTTCTACCGATGCGGCCATCGATTCCCGGCCGGCCACCCGGCTTGGATCACGAGGGGCGTTCCTCGACCAGATGCACGATGCCGGCCACTTTATCGACCGGGACGACGAAGGCGAGGCCGTTGCCAGGCATGGTCAGTTCCGCCGCACGCACGATTTCCTCGAGCATCGCCTCCTTCAGATCCGCGGGCACGACGGTCAGGACGATTTCCTTTTCCGGCTCGATCTGGATACCGAAGACATGCTGCTGCTCATTGCGCCCGATGCCGCGTCCGAACAGGACCGTGCCGCCATGGGCACCCGCGTCCATCGTGGCCTTCAGGACCGTGTCGCCCCAGCCTTTGCGCACGATAGTGACGATCAGGCACGGGCTCTGCATCGGGGCTGCTTGCGTGGGGGCTGCTTGCATCGGGGTCACTCCTGGGTGCGGGTCTTCAGCCGGACGAAGAGCCCGAGCACCATGACGGATATGATCGGCGCCAGGGCGATCAGCGCGACGAAGCCGAAGCCATGGACGATGGGATCCTGATCCCCCATCGACGCAGAGGCGCCCAGCGCCAGAGCCAGGAGGAAGCTGTTGGCCAGCGGCCCGGTCGCGACGCCGCCGGCATCCACGGCAATCGCGACGAAATCCCCGTCGCTGAGCCACATCAGGCCGATGGCCAGCAGATAGCCCGGCACGAGCAGATACAACAACGGAATCCCGTAGGCAATTCTGAGCATGCCCAGACCGACCCAGAGAGCGACGCCGACGCAGATCGCCCACAGGACCAGCGATCCGGGAATGGAGCCGCTCGAGGCCTGCTCCACCTGATCGGCGAGAATGCGCACCGCGGGCTCCCCCCATGCCGTGAACAGCCCGAGCAGAAGCCCGCCGAGCACGAACAGCCAGGTCCGGTCCAATGCGCCGAGAGCCGCACCCACAGCCCGGCCGAAGGGCAGGAAACCGATGCCGATGCCGAGCAGGAACAGGAAAAGCCCCCCTGCCGCGATCGCTGTTCCCTTGAGGATATCGGCGACCTGCCGCTGCGGCAATTTGAGCAGGAAGACCTGAACGAGCAGGAAGAGCAGGACGAGCGGCACAATGGCGATCGTCACGCTCAAGGCGGTCGCCTTGATCTCTGCGGCCCATGCTCCGCTCACCACAGCCACATCCCGACCAGCAGCACAGCGATGATCGGACCGACGGAGGCGAATCCGAGAAGCCCGAAACCGTCGGACACCGCCGAGCGTCCCGCCAGCACCGAGCTCAACCCGATGGCGAGAGCAATCACGACGGGCCCGGAGAGGACCCCCGTCGTCACGCTGCCGGCATCGAACGCCAATGGCACGATCTCCCCCGGCGCGAGGAAGGATAAGGCGACGACCAGGCCGTAGGCGACGGTCAGCATGAGCCGCAGGGACCACCCCAGAATGATGCGGCCCATGGCCATGGCGGCGAAGCCGGCGACCCCGACCGCGATGAGGTACAGGATTGCCGACCCGGCAATCGCGCGCCCGGAAACCGCGTCGACCTGCGAGGCCAGAACCAGCACGTCGGGTTCGGCGACCGTCGTCGCGAAACCGAGGGCGAAGCTCACGGCGACGATCAGCGTGATCGACCCCTTCTTCGGCAGTTCGGCGCCGATGAAGCGTCCCATCGGCAGGACGCCGAGGTCGACGCCGACAAAGAGCAGCAGCATGCCGAAGACCGCGAGGATCGAGCCGGCGAGAAACTGGAGGAACAGGTCGAGCGGGGCGTGAACGATCGTGACCTGCAGCACGCAGACGAGCCCGACGAGCGGCGCGACGGCCTTGAGCACGTCAATGAGCCTGTCTTTCAGCACGGTCAGCATGATCGATCACACCATAGCATGGATCGAAGGCCTTCCCGCATCATGCCGGAAGCCGACGTGACCGAGGCGATGGGCCTCGCGGCTTCCAATCTCATGGCGTGAAGGTCGATTCAGGAGTGCAGTTGCTCCTCGGAGAACAGCGACCAAATGGCGATGAACAGCGCGGCAATCAGTGGGCCGATGACGAAGCCGTTCATGCCGATCACCGAGAGGCCGCCCACCGTCGATATGAGGACGACATAGTCCGGCAGGCGTGTTCCCCGGCCGACCAGGGGCGGACGCAGCAGATTGTCGACCGTGCTGATGACCAGCACCCCGACCGCAAAAAGCACGAACCCCCTGAAATAGTCGGCCGCGAGCAGGAAATAGACGGCCACCGGGACCCATACGAGCGCCGCGCCGATCGCAGGAAGAAGCGACAGAAACGCCATGAGCACGCCCCACAGGAGCGCCGCCTGAATGCCGAGCATCCAGAATGCAATGCCGCCGATCCCGCCCTGGATCGCCGCTATGATGATGTTGCCCTTGACCGTCGCGGCAACGACAGACGAGAATTTTCCAAGGATATGATCGGTATGGCGACCGCTGAGCGGGCTCGCCTTCCGGATCAGGCTCGCCAATAGCCTGCCGTCGCGAAACAAGAAGAACAGCAGGTACAGCATCACACCGAGGCTGACGAAGAACTGCGCCGTGTTCTGGCCGATGCTGAGGGCGCGCGTGGCGACTTCTTGGCTTGCCTGCATCAGGAAGGACGTCAGCCTGGTCCGGATTTCGACGAAGTCGCCTAGGTTCAGCGTGGCGAGCGCTTTCTCGACGAAGGGCGGAAGCGCGCCCTGGATCTGCCCGAGCAAGGTCGCGAGATCGAATTCCCGCGTGTTGATCCGGTTATAAAGGCTGGCCGCCTCCTGGGCCAGAGAGGCCAGGATCGCCGCACCGGGAATGACGACTATGCAGATGCAGGCCAGGACGCTGAGCGCTGCCGCAAGATTGCGATGTCCGCCCAGCCGGGCCTCGAGGTTCCTGTGCAGCGGATCGAACAGGATCGCCAGGATGACGGCCCAGAGAATGGCGCCGTAATAGGGAAGAAGAAGCCACAGGAAGGCCGTCGTCACCGCGACGACGAGGACGACAAAGCTAAGCCCCTGGATCGTCGCCTTGGGCACCAGGCAATGCTCCCGTCCGCGGTTTCAGGCTCCCATCGGGCACCCCGTGACATAGAGCACCATGAGGATGCTTGTCGATCGGTTGGCGCCAATCCGGACGGGGCGGACGGGCGATCGCAAGGAACCTCCCGCGGCGCAACCGGCGATCTCCGGCCAGGTCTCGGCATGCGCCTGGCGGCCGGCAAGGATAGCCAGATGCTGCAGGCCGACCCCGAACTCCGCCGAATGCTCAATGATGCGGTTATCGCCGTCCATGTTGCGGAAGACCGGCTCGACCGAGGCGCGCGGGCCGATCTCGTCCGCCGCATTGATGAGCGCGAGCATGGGCAGGCGGAGGTTGCGGGGCCGATCGTCTTCCTGCCAATGGTCAGGACCCCACGATGGAACCGGTCCTCCCGGTAGAGCCATCCGACGATCTCATGGACGAGCCGGCCCGGCAGGCTTCACGGTCTGGAGGCGGTGCCATCGGCTCGCCGCGTCTGCCCCGGCCGACCGGATGGGCGTTGTCGAAGCCGACCAGCCGTTCGCCCAAAGGCCCGTGAAGCGTGAGTAATCGAGGCCGTGCGGCTTTTCCGGCGAAGCCGGAACGCGGGTGACGACGAACTTCACCCAATGGCCGTCCTCGGGATAAACGACAAGCACTTGGCCGTCGAGGTCCAGAAGCATGTCGAGGCTCGGATCACGATCCTCGCTCATGGCTTTTCCTCATCATTCGTTGATAAGAATTTCAAGTCCTTTTCCGGATCGTCGATAGCGCCGAACAGCCGGTCGAGCACGTCGCCGAAGTAGCGCTCGAAGATGTCGATCGCCGATCGTCAGCACGACGGTGTGGGCGTCGGTTGGGCAAGTTGCCCGCCAGCCTCGGAAGGCTACGGGCAACTACCGGTATCACGTGCTATTTGCTGCGCTTTTCGAGGACCTCTCGAACGACCGGACCAGCTGAGAAGGCCGTTGGCCAACCCGTGTGGAACGCGAGGTGGGCTACCACTTCGCCAGCTTCTTCAGCGGTGAGTCCATTGCTGAGCGCCCGGTTGAGGTGTCCCGCTAGCTGCCCGATCTTGCCCTAGAGCGATCAGTGAGGTGATGGTCACAAGGCTTCGATCACGCGGCTTCAGACCGGGGCGGAGCCAGACTTCGGCAAAAAGAGGAGCGGTGGCGAACTCCTTGAGCCCGGGGGGGAGCATTGCCAAGCACGCCGTCGACGGTCTTGACGCGGGCAGCTTCGCCTTCGAGGTTCTGCTTGAGATAGTCGACCTCACGGCCCGGCAGTTGGTCCGCTGACACATTATGAGCGGCGAACACCTCTCGGCGAAGCAACTTGGCGGGCTCATCGTCACCTAGGACTCGCAGGGCTCATCATCGACATGATCATCGAGCACGACAAGCTTGCTGAATGAAGCTCATCGGGGCGCCGCTCCGGCTTCCAGCCGCGATCTGATCCCGTTCATCTGCTCGATTTCATTCCTCTGCGATTGGATGATTCCGTCGCAGAGGCGGGCGAGCTCCTGGTCAGTGAAGTGGTTCTGCCGGCACATGAGGATCGCGCCGGAATGGTGTGGAATCATCGACGCGATGAATTGCCGGTCTCCGACCAGAGCTTGAGTGCGGGTGGCGGCGAAGGAGGCAACGCATAAGGCGGCGAGGCCGAGATAGAGGACCATATTGAGACTACGCCGCGGATACATCTCATTCATGGTCGCGAGCATGATGATGCCCATCGGGGCCGCCATGGTCAGCGCCATGTAGAGCATGTTGATGTTATTGTGGAAGTCTTGCCAGCCGTCGACCATCGTGAACATCGCCACGTACATGACGATCAGGCCGAGCAGGAAGTTGACCGCGAGCATGACATAGCTTCGCGTATCTGTCTGATCGTGCTGAGTTGAATGCTGGTGGTCCTCCATTGGTTGTCTCCTGTAGTGGTTCAAAATGGGCCCCTTCCGCCTTGGCATCCCGCCCGAGACATCTTCCGGGTTGCAGGAACCCCTCATGGGCGTCCCCGCGTTGCTCAACGACAGTGACGAGGCCTTTTCAGCTAGGTAGAGGCCGATAGGCCTGTTTCACTAACTCCAAAAGGCGCCACAACGCAGGGAGTTCCAGCAATGGCTTTCGCGCTCGAAAGCGATGCACCACGAGGCGTGTTCCGCCATGGGGCGATCTACGGACATCAACAAGGAGCGTGACTGTTACCGGAAGGCGCAGCCGCCGGCCCCAAGACCGAGAGCCTCGATCATGGGTCAATGATTTCGGTAACTCGCACTATGATGGTCTCAAGCCACCTGAGGGGCACGGCCTGCACTATTATCGTTTCCGCCTTTCGGCGCTCGATGTCGAGACGCTGCATTGCGGGAAGAAGGCGCGTATCGCCGATCTCCTCGACAAGGCACGGCCTCATGTGATCGTTACCACCGAACTCGTCGGAGCTTACGAGAGCCGCTGATGCCGAAGCCATCCGGACAGATTGGCTGCGTCTGGATTGCCGACATCGCCGCGCCCGTGCTTCATCCGCCGCTGAAGGGTGACCATCGTACCGCGACCGTGTTTATCGGAGCTGGCATCGTCGGACTCACCACCGCTCTGTGCCTCCTGGAGCAAGGTCATTCTTTGATCGTCCTAGAGGACCGCGCCGGGCGGCAGGTGAGCGGGCGCTCCTCTGTCAAGATCACCACGCAGCATCGCCTCATCTATCACCATCTCGTCAGACCATCGGGATCGAGCAGGCCGACGCCTATGCTGAGGCGAACATGTGCGGCGTCGCAGATCCGCCGATGGATGGCCGAACATGACATCCTCTGCGTTCTTGAGAACAAGGCAGCCTTTACCGACTCACACGATCGATCTCGAAACCCAAGCGGCGGCGGCGCAACGTTTGGCAAGTCGCTGAGGCGACACGGCATGTGCCGCGTCCTATCTCCCAATCGATGCCGTCACCTCGACCTTATCCGTGATTGCGAAGCTAACGCTGGCTTCGAAGCCCGATTGCCTGCCGGGCCTCGGCGAGCGAAGCGTCAGCGGGCTGCCTATGCGCTCGGCGATCGTCGACACGATCGACAGGCCGATCCCGCTGCCGCGAGCCGAGGTTCCGGCGCGCTCGAACCGGCCGGCGAGTTTGGCCAGCGTCTCGGGCGGGACGACGGGGCCGTCATTCGACACCGTCAGCAGCCCGTCGGCATCGAGGGCCACCTCGACGGGCGACGACGGGCTGCCATGGTCGAGGGCGTTCTCGACGAGATTGCGGCACACGATCCCGGCGGCGTCGGGATCGATGTCGGACATCACGGGGGTCTCGGGCACGCGCAGGGACAGCCTTTCCTCAGGCACGCTCCTGTGCATGTCGTCGATCACGACGCGCAGGGCGTCGCGCAGGTCCGACGTCCGGTCGAGCCGAAGCCGGCCGCCCTCCGCGCGGGCAAGCTGCATGAGGCGCTCGGCGCGCGCCGTCAGCCGCTTGAGCGTCGCCTCGATATCGGCTCCCCGCTGCGCGATGTGAGGCTCCGCGGTCTCCTTCTGGATGCGCTGGGCCTGGGCGATCGCCCCGGCGAGGGGGTTCCGGAGTTCATGGGCGGTGTTGGCGGCGAGGCTGCGTTCCGCCGCGAAGGCCGCCCTGAGCCTGTCGAGCAGCGCGTTCAGCGTGGTGGCGAGCGGGGCGACCTCGCTGGGCAGGTCGTCGGAGGCGACGGGCCCGAGGTCCTTCTCGCTGCGGGTCTCCAGCCGTTCCCGGAACGCCCGCAGCGGCCGCATGCTCCGGCGCACCGCGAGCATGACGGCGGCGAAGGCGGCCGGGATGACCAGGAGGATCGGCAGGCCGAGGCCGATCTGGATTTCCCGCGCGACCCCGGCCTCATGGGCGAGCGGCTCCGCCACCGTGATGCGGACCGTTCCCTGCAGGGCTTCCTCGCTGTACAGGCGGTGCGTCGCGGTCCGGCCGAATCCGGGGCCGCTGTAAGGCGGGAAGACGGACAGGTCGGCGGCATGGGACCGGAGCAGGACCTTGCCCTTGTCGTCGCGGACCACATAGGTGAAGAGCTCGTCATGACCGTGGATCGCGCCGAGCCGCTGGCTGGCGGCATCCCCCTCCTCACGGCCGACGATGTCCATCACGGCGAGCGGAAGCAGGCGCTGCGCCGTCTCCTGCAGCGACGAATCGAAGACCTCGCCGATCTCGTGCCGCAGCAGGACGGCGGTCGTCCAGGCCGCGCCGACCCAGATGACGAGCAGCACCGCCCCGAGCGAGAGCAGGAGCCGGCCCTGCAAGCTCCGAGGGCGCCTCATGCCGCGACCAGCCGGTAGCCGAGGCCGCGCTCGGTCTCGATAAGGTCGGCACCGAGCTTCTTGCGTAGCCGGCTGACATGGACCTCGATCGTGTTGCTCTCCACCTCGGCATCGAAATCGTAGAGCTTTTCCTCGAGCTGCGCCTTGGAGAGCACTTGGCCCGGCCGTGCCAGGAACACCTCCAGCAACGCCCATTCACGGGCCGTGAGCTGCACCAGCCTGCCGTCCCGGCGCACGCTCCGGCGGGCGATGTCGATGTCGAGTGAGCGATGCCGGATGATCGGGTTGGGATTGCCGGAATAGCGGCGGGCGACCGAGCCGATGCGCGCCGACAACTCGTCGAGGTCGAACGGCTTGACCAGATAGTCGTCCGCCCCCGCGGTCAGGCCCTCGATCCGGTCCGACACCTGGTCGAGCGCCGTCAGGATGATCACGGGCGTGACGTTCCCCGCAGCGCGCAGGGCGCGCAGGAACACGATCCCCCGGCCGTCGGGGAGCATCAGGTCGAGCAGGATCAGGTCATAGGCGGCGCCGGCCATGGCGTCGCGGGCCGCGTCGATCCGCGTGACCCAGTCGGCGGAGTGACCGTCGCCGACGATCTGGTCGCGCACCGCCGCGCCCAGCACGCCATCGTCCTCTATCAGCAGGATTCGCATCGTGGTTCGCCTTTCGCGGCTCCTGCTTCCTTGACGGTCTTTCCTTACGCCGCGCTGAAGCGGATCGCATGCGAGCTTCAGGATGCCGTCAGCTTGGCCCTCCAGGCTTGTCGCAGATCAAGGTGGAAGGAAGCTCCGGCCCATGCGGCTCGCTCTGACAATCCTCGCATGTGTCGCGGTCCTCCCCGTGGGGCAGGCGCTCGCCGATGACGACTGCTTCGCGCCGATGGCGGACTGGAAGCCGAAAGAGGCCGTCGCCGCCCTCGCGGCCCGGAACGGCTGGACGGTGCGCCGGATCAAGATCGATGACGGCTGCTACGAGATCGATGGCACGGACGCCGAGGGCCAAAGGATCGAGGTGACGGTCCATCCCTCGACCCTCGACGTCATCGAGATCGAACGCAAGGACGGCACAGGCCACCGGCGCCGCGACGGGGAGGGCCGCGGCGGCGAGTGAGCTGCCGCCGTCCGACCCGGACCCAGCACTGAGGCCAACCCCGGCCCCGTCGTTTCGGCGGGGCCTTTCGATTCCTGACGGCAAGCTGAACCAGAAAATCCACTTCCGTCAGGAAGGGATCAGGCGGGGTGCCCAGAACGGCTCCAGCAGAGAAAGGAGCCCCTGCCATGAGAAAGACCTTTGCCATTCTCTTCGCCTCGACCGCCCTGACCGCCGGGATCGGCTTTCCCGCATGGAGCGCGATGCACGACACCGCCCGCTTCGAAGGTCTGCGTGACGCCGTCCTCGATGCCGGCCGGGATCTCGGCGTGGTGCTGGCCAGCGACGACGACGACCGCGACCATGGACGCCAGCTCCGGCGCGGGGACGATGACGACCGCGATGACGAAGACGATGACGATGCTCGCGGCGGCAACCTCTTCGCTCCCGCGCCGGCGGGCAGCGTCGCTCCCCCGAAGAACGGCCTCTTCGGCAACGGCGCGGCGCCCAAGGTCCAGGTGAACTGAGCCGGCCGCCCCATCACTTCCGATCGAGAGAACCGCAAGATGAGAACCATCCTCGCCGCCCTGGCGCTGACCACGGCGCTCACGCTTCCCAGTATCGCCATGGCGCGGCCGGTGACCCTGACCACGACGCTGAAGAACTATGGCGGCAATGGCGCCTACCTCGCCATCTACGTCACCGACCCGAAGGGGGCCTATGCCGGCAGCCTGTGGATGGCCGGAACCAAGTCCAAATACTACGAGCACCTGTCCGACTGGTATCGCGCGACCGGCGGCAACACCGCCGAGATCAACGGCATCACCGGGGCGAGCGTGGGGGCCGGCCGCCGGCTGGCGATCACCCTCGATCTCGCCGACGCGCTCTTCGACGCCGGCTACACGCTCCATGTCGATGCGGCGGTCGAGGACATGCGCGACAGCCCCAACGAGATCGCCGTGCCGCTGACCGCGAAGGGAGCGGGACAGCCCGTCCAGGGCCGCCGCTACATCGCGAATTTCAGCTACGGCATGTAGGGGGCGAGCATGATCCGCGCCCTCCATCGCTGGTCGGGCCTGCTGGCCCTCGCCCTCGTGACGCTGCTCGCGGTGAGCGGCGCGGCGCTGTCCGTCTTCCCGGCGGCGGAACGGATCGCCGCGCCGCAGGCGGAGGAGGCCATGAGCGTGGCCGACCTCGCCGCGCGGATCCGGTCCGCCCATCCGGGCGTCGAGCAGATCAGGCGCGCGCCTTCCGGGCGCATCACCGCCTACTGGTTCGACGGCGGCACGCCGGGCTCCGCGGTCATCGACCCGGCGACGGGGGCAAGCGTCGCTTCGGCCGATCCCAACCCGTTCCGGCGCTGGCTCACCAATCTGCACCGCTCGCTGTTCCTCGATGATGCCGGCCGCATCGTCATGGCGGCGGGGGCGGGAGCGATGCTTGTCCTCGCAATCTCCGGCTTCGCGCTGGTCGCGCGGCGCGCGGGCGGATGGCGACGCTGGCTGGCGCCGCTGCGCGGGCCTCTGGCCGGGCGTGTCCATGTCGAGCTTGCGCGAGCCGCCGTGCTCGGCCTCCTCATATCGTCGGCGACGGCGCTCTGGATGACGGCCTCGACCTTCGGCTTCCTTCCCAACGAGGGAGCCCCTCCGGAGCCGCCTTCCGCGGTGAGCGGTGCGACCGGCGCCCCGCTGGCCGCCATGCCGCCGCTCGCCGCGACGCCCGTCGCGAGCCTGCGGGAGCTGAGCTTCCCCTCTCCCGACGACGCCACCGACGTCTTCACGCTCAAGACCGACGATGGGGCCGGCTATATCGACCAGGGCACCGGGGCGACGCTCGGCTGGGCGGGGCTGAGCGGCTGGGAGCGGGTCTCGGAGACCGTCTACATGCTCCACACCGGACAGGGCGCCCCGCTTCTCGGCCTGCTGCTCGGGCTCACGGCGCTCGCCGTCCCGGCGATGGGCGTCACGGGGCTCTTTATCTGGCTGGCGGGCCGCGCCCGTCGCCCCGGGATCCGCGGCAACGCCGCGCCGGGCCGCGCGGAGACGATCATCCTCGTCGGCAGCGAGGGCGGTAGCAGCTGGGGATTCGCCGCGACGCTGCACGCGGCGCTGACCCGCGCCGGGCAGCACGTCCATGCTGCGCCGATGTCGGCGTTCGACCCCGCCCGCTTTTCCGGGGCGCGGCGCTACCTCGTGCTGGCGGCGACCTATGGCGACGGCGACGCCCCCGCTTCGGCCAAGGGATTCCTCGACCGCCTGGACCGGCTTTCCGCCGTGCCGGCCGCGCCGGTGGCGGTGCTGGGCTTCGGCGACCGGAGCTTTCCGGCCTTCTGCGCCTACGCCAGGTCGGTCGCCGCCGCGGCGGAACGCAAGGGCTGGCGGCTCCTCTTGCCCTTCGAGACGGTGGACCGCCAGTCGCCGCAGGAATTCGCGCGTTGGGGCCGTGCGCTGGGCGAGGCGCTCGGCATCGCGCTGGAGCTCGACCACCAGCCCGTCCGGCCCGAGACGAGCGCGCTCACGCTGGTGTCGCGCCGCGACTATGGCCACGACGTCCAGGCCCCGACCGCGATCCTGCGCTTCGCGCTCCCGCGCCTCTCCGCGTGGCAGCGCCTGACGGGGCAGGGATTTGCCCGCTTCGAGGCCGGAGACCTGCTCGGCGTCGTACCGGAAGGATCGCCCATACCTCGCTTCTATTCGCTCGCCTCGGGCTGCCGGGACGGCTTCTTGGAGATCGTGGTGCGCCGGCATGTCGGCGGCCTCTGCTCGAGCGCGCTCGCGACGCTGGAGCCCGGCGGGACGGTCGCCGCCTTCATCCGCCGCAATCCCGGCTTCCACGCGACCCGTGACCGCACGCCGCTGATCCTGATCGGCGCGGGCACCGGCATCGGACCGCTTGCCGGCTTCATCCGCGCCAATGGATCGCGGCGCCCGATCCACCTGTTCTTCGGCATGCGGAATCCCGACAGCGACTTCCTCTACCGCGAGGAGCTGGAGGGCTGGGCGGCCGGAGGCCGGCTGCGCCATCTGTCCACGGCGGTCTCGCGCGGAGCGGGACCGCGCTATGTCCAGGACGCGCTGGTCGCCGAACAGTTCGAAGTCGTGCGCGCGATCCGGGAAGGTGCGCATGTCATGGTCTGCGGCGGGCGGCAGATGGCGGCCGGGGTCGCCGAGGCGATGGCGCGGATGCTGGAACCCATCGGCCTGTCGCACCAGCTTCTCAAGGCTGAAGGACGCTATGTCGAAGATATCTACTGATCTTGCGCGATACGCCCTCAACGGCCCGACAATGGGGACGCGCTGGTCCGCGCTCGTCTATGCCCCCTCCGGCTTCGATGCCGGGGCCGTTCAAGCGGATCTGCAGGCGGCGATGGACGAGGTCGATGCGCAGATGTCGACATGGAAGCCCGACAGCGAGCTGATGCGCCTGAACGAGACTCCGGCGGGAGAATGGATGAGCGTTCCGGCACGCCTCCTGGATGTGCTCCGGCTGGGGCTGGCGATCGGTCGCGCCTCCGACGGCGCGTTCGACATCGGCATGGGCGACGCGGTGGCCGCGTGGGGCTTCGGCGCCGCGGAAGCGAGCCCGGACCGCATCCGCAGCGCGATGGAGGCCCGACGCGTGCCGGCCCATGACGCGCTCGAGATCGATGGAACCAGGGTCCGCAAGCGCGTGCCGATCACGCTCGACCTCAACGGCATCGCCAAGGGATATGGCGTGGACCGCCTCGCCGGGATACTCGGCGGGGCCGGCATCCGCGACGGGCTCGTGGGGATCGACGGCGAGATGCGCGCCATGGGCCTGAGGCCCGACGGCGAAGCCTGGACGGTCGCGGTAGAGCAGCCGGACCCGGAGCGTCGCGCGCCGCATTCACTCCTGTCGCTCAAGGATTGCGCCGTTGCCACCTCCGGCGACTACCGCCACTGGATCGACGTGCAGGGCCGGCGCCTCTCCCACACCATGGACCCCGCCCGCGGCGCCCCGCTTGTGCAATCCCCAGCTTCGGTCACCGTGCTCGCGCCGACATGCGCGGAGGCCGACGCCTGGGCGACCGCGCTCATAGTGCTCGGCGCCGGCGACGGCGGGAAACTCGCCCGGCGGCTGGGGATCGATGCCCTGTTCCTGCTTCGCAGCGCCTGTGGCATCCGTTCCTGTGGGATCGGACGCCTGTTCGGGGATGCAACGATGGCGGTTGGGGCGCGGGGAGGCTGAACGCGGTGGAGCATTCGAAAGGGGACTGGCTGAAGATCGCACTGCTGGTGGGGTTCGGCGGCCTTGCAACCGGCCTCATCCTCCACGTCGCGGGGAGACCGGACCTCGCACAGACTGTCTGGTTCGCGGGTGTCATTCCCGTCCTGGCCGCGCTTCTGGTGGAAATCCTGCGCAGCCTGTGGCGCGGCGAGGTCGGCCTCGACATCGTGGCGGCGCTGTCCATGTCCTCCGCCCTCGCCTTCGGAGAGACGCTTGCGGCGGCGGTGGTCGCCGTCATGTATTCCGGCGGCACCTTCCTCGAAAGCTTCGCCGAGGGCCGCGCCCGCCGCGAGATGCGCGCTCTCCTCTCGCGCGTCCCGCGCATGGCGACGAGATACCGCGACAACGGCCTTGTCGACGTGCCGCTGGACGACATCGTGCCCGGCGACCGTCTCCTGATTCGGCAGGGCGATGTGGTCGCCGCCGACGGCACCGTCGCTTCCGCCTCGGCCTTCCTCGACACCTCCGCGCTGACGGGTGAATCGCTCCCCGTCCGCGTCGACGCGGGCGACGAGGCGATGAGCGGCTCGACCAATGCGGGCGAAGCCTTCGACCTGATCGCGTCGCGCCCGGCGAAGGACAGCACCTATGCGGGGATCGTCCGCCTGGTGGAGGAAGCCCAGCGGTCGAAGGCGCCGATGTCGCGGCTGGCGGACCGCTGGTCGCTCGGCTTCCTTGCCGTCACCCTCGGGCTCGCCTTCGCCGCCTGGTGGTTCACCGATGATCCGATCCGCGCCGTCGCCGTCCTCGTCGTAGCCACGCCCTGCCCGCTGATCCTTGCCGTTCCCGTCGCCCTGGTGGCCGGGCTGTCGCGCGCGGCGCATTTCGGCGTGCTGATCAAGGGCGCCGGTGCCCTCGAAACCATGGTGAACATCCGGACGCTGATCCTGGACAAGACCGGCACGCTGACCGACGGCCAGCCCCGGATCGTCTCGATGGACAGCCATATCGGCATGGACAGGACCGATATCCTCCGCCTGGCGGCAGCCCTCGAACAGGCTTCCAAGCACCCGATGGCGCAGGCGATCGTCGCCGCCGCCAGAACGAGGGGCCTGTCGCTCCCCGTACCCTCGGAGGTGACGGAAGTACCAGGCGAAGGGGTGGCCGGACGGGTGGATCGCCATGCCGTCCTCGTTGGCGGGCACGGGTTCGTCTCGGATCGCGTGGAACGGACGGCGGTGGAACATCCGGCGCTCGCGGCGGGGGCGGTGCTCGTGGCGGTCGGCATAGACGGCCGGCTGGCGGGACATCTGATCATGGCCGACCCGCTGCGCGACGGAGCGCGGGACATGCTGTCCGGCTTGCGCGGCCAGGGCGTCGAACGGATCCTGCTGGCCACAGGGGACCGCCGCGAGGTGGCCGAGCGGGTGACGCAGGGCCTCGGCCTCGACGGCATCCGTGCGGGCCTGACCCCGGACCAGAAGGTCCTGCTGGTGCTCACCGAGCATAAGCGGGGGCCGGTGATGATGGTCGGGGATGGCGTGAATGACGCGCCGGCGCTCGCGGCGGCGGATGTGGGCGTCGCCATGGGCGCGCGCGGCGCCGCCGCCTCCGCCGAGGCCGCCGACGTGGTCCTGCTCGTCGATCGCATCGATCGGCTGGGAGCCGGGATGGAGATCGCGCATGGCGCGCGCCGGATCGCGCTGGAAAGCGTCGTCGCCGGCATAGGGCTGTCCGTTCTCGGCATGGTGGTGGCGGCGTTCGGCTATCTCACGCCCGTGCAGGGCGCCCTGCTCCAGGAGGCGATCGACGTCGCCGTCATCCTCAATGCCCTCAGGGCGCTCCGCATCTCTCCGGCCGGTGCGCTGCCGCCTGCGCCGGTTCCCGCCGTCATGGCAGCCAGCCCTCCAGGAAAGCCCCCGAAATGAGCCGCCTCTCGCATTCCGAAATCCACATGGTTCACTTCACCGATCTCTTGGCCGAGCTCGCCACCGTCGGATCGCGCGAGGCCGGGTTTCCGGTGCCGCACGGGTGCGGCGACGAATTCCACCACGGTTCGCCCGCGCCCAATCCGCGCGGATTGGCAAAGCCGCGCAATCTGGTCGATCCGTATGGGCACATCGATGAGATGAGGGTGAAGACGCGGGATTTTCGTTGATCGTCCGCACCTCACGGGTATGACTAGCCCGAGGCGTCGGTCACGAACAGCAACTGCGCCCCCTGGGACCAGGCTTCCAGCCCGACGATCGCGGCCATGCCGTGTGTCCGATCCTTGGAGCGGGCGAATATTCGGTCCTCTCTCGAGCGGGCGAGGGCGCCGGGACCCGCCTGTGGTCGGGCACGCTCGTAGAGGCGGCCTACCTGCTCTTCAAGCGTAGCCTTCGATTGCCGGATCTTGGTTGCGATCTCGGTGGCGACCTCGCCGGGTCGGGATTCGCGAAGGGCCGTTGGCTCGGAGCAGACATATCGGCTCAAGCCGTCATAGACGATACGATGCATGCCGGCGGATCCACCCTGGGCCTGGACCCCTCGAGAAATCTCCGACGGCTTCAGCAGCAGCGATTTCTCCAGCACCTTTCCGTCCTGGAATGCGCTGTCATAAACCTTCCAGTCCGAGAATTTGGGCGCGATATAATAAGTATCGGCGTCGCTGGCCTCGAATTCCGTCAGGCGTTGAAACTGGTGCCCCGACGTGTCGACGATGAATCGCCAGAACGGGTGTTGCAACTCCGGTACGGATTGCGCCGGCGTTGCGCGATGAAAGCGCTTCAGCTCATGGCCGAGCTTGAACTGCAGAATGACGACCCGTCCCCGGTCCTCAAAACCGACATCGAACCCGAGCTCCTCTTCATGGAGCAGGTTCGGCAGGAAGGGGGTGGGCCGCAGCCCGATCCCCTCCAGCAGCGATTGCACTTCGCGAGTGACACCGAAACCGTAGGAAAACTCCGACAGACGTTCGTGCAGATTGATCATGTCGACTTCCCAAGACCCCCATGCTTGTCCGTCGCGTTTTCGCTGGAACGCTGTGCGCCTGATGTCGCGCATGCTCTCGCTGGGGCCGAGCGTGATCCTCAAAATCGCTCTATCTCCCAATGACTTCCATCGATACCGGTATAGTCGATATCATCGCCTTGTTCGAATGTCTCAGGGCCTGACGCATTCTATGCAGAAGCAGCGGGGGGCGGCGCTCTTGGTTAGTCTTGAGAGGCGCTACGCCGGCCGAGTGCGTTGGCCATGACGCTGACGGATGACAGCGTCATGGCCATGGCCGCCTTGATGTTGTTGCCGGTAAGCTTGGTGATGCGAATGACCGCCCGCCTGGACCGACGCGGGCGCCGCCACATTGATCCGATCACCGATGGTGAGAGGCTCGCCCTTTTCCGTCGATCGCTATGAGGACCATCCCTCGCGCCTTGGCCGCCCAGCCGCTCGGTATCGTGAGTCAGGGCCGACAGCTCAAGATCCGCCTCCGCCATGAAGCGATGACTGCCGGTGGCGAGCTTTCTGTCGTCGACCAACGCGCCGATGCCCTTGCCGAGCGGATTGTCGAAATCCCGCGCTTCGCCGAGCCGGTTGCCACGTCCTTCGGGTATCCACGATCACGGACGCGAGTGGATGATTCTGCGCCGAGGTCGGTTGTTCGCGGATATCCGTCGTCGATGGCAGATGATTGGCATGTTGCTGTATGACACTCTCCCCATTCACGCGTCGTAACTAACGAATGACATCATGCCAGTCGCCATGTGATAGAGGTGGTGGCAGTGGAGGGGCCAGCGTCCTGGATTGTCCGCATCGAAGGTAACGGTCACGCGAGCCATCGGCGGGAGGAGGACAGTGTCGCGCACCGCGCCGCCGAGCGTCTTGCCGTTAACGCTGACCACCTGGAATGCGTGGCCGTGCAGATGCATCGGGTGAGCCATCATCGACATGTTCGCCAATGCGAGCTCAACGCGCTCTCCTCGCTTGATTTGCAGCGCGTCGCCCCCTCCGATACCCCAGCTATAGTCCGCCATGTTGCCGGTGAGGGTGAGCGCGAAGCGACGGTCGGCGGGACGCTGCGCGAGCGGTTCGGCAGCGCGCAGCGTCTGTTCAAGATCGAGCCCGAGCACCGGTCCCTTGGCTTGTCCGAGTACCGGAATCTTGGCGATTGTCGCGCCAGCAGATGCCAGGATGATTCCCGCTCGCTCGGCGCCACCCTCGCGAAGGGCGAGGATCGGATGGGATCCGCCCGCCTTCGGTAGCGCCAACCGGATATCCAGGCGCTGGCCCATGGAAATCGGGAAGGACCGGCCGGCGACCGGCTGAACGGCTTGACCGTCGACCGCGATGAGTTCCCCATTCAGGCTTCCGGTATCGATAGTGAAGGCGGTCGCGGTTGCGCCGTTGATGATCCGCAGGCGCACCCGGCCGCCCTTGTCGACGGCGACAACCTCGGGGTCACTCAGCGTGCGGTCATTGGCGAGGTAGGCGTCATAGTCGATGTCGTTGAGATCCATCGCCATGCCCGGCATGCTTTGCATCTGGCCCGTCGTGCCGGAGGCCATCATGCCGGCCATGCCCTTCATCGCGTTGCTCTGGGCCATCGCGCCGTGATCCATCGGCATGGCGCCGGCGGCAGGGTTTCCTTTGAGTTTGGCGAGCAGTTCTTCCGCAGGCGTGAACGAGAAGTCGTGCAGCAGGATCACCACCTCCTGCTCGTCCCGCTGCCGGTCGGCGGCGGTCCGCACGATCAGCGGCGCCGCCAGCAGATTCTGCTCCTGCAGCGTATGAGCGTGCATCCAGTGCGTGCCTCCGGTGCCGATGGGGAAGGTGTAGCGGCGCGTTTCGGAGGGTCCCAGAAGCGCGGCAGGATTGTCCGGCACACCGTCCATTGTCCAGGGCGGTGTCAGGCCATGCCAATGGATGAGCGTCGGCTCATCGATCCGGTTGGAGAGCGCGACGTCGAAGCTGCTCTCGGCATCCAGGGTCAGTCCCGATGTGCCGTTGGACTGGGCAAGCCCGAATACGCGCGCGGCCTTGCCATTGACCTCGATGGTTCGACTGACCGCCCCGAGCGGACGCGGCGCGGCGTTTGCAGCGGGCCGAGCGGCGTCGGGTGCGGCCTGCGCCCAGGCGTTGATTGGATGAAAGGCAGCCGAGGTGCCGAATGCGGCCGCTCCGGCCATCATCCGGTTCAGAAAATCACGACGATTCATGATGTGGGTCCTTGTTCCCTTGCCGGTAGCAGGCCGGCTGACTGATCATGCGAATGCGCATTCAACGACCCGATGCCCGCGGAGCATCAGGTCAGGTCCGATCAGGAACGGGTTCGAGGAGGACCGAGGGTGGGTGGAAACGCTAGGCCGATGACGATCTCGTCACGCCGGGCGTAACGCGCCGTGAGTACGATGCGCTGCGGGACAGTCGCATCTGGCGCGGCAAGAGCCACGACACAGGATGCGCATGCGCTGCTGCAACAGAGCGCATGGTCGGCAGTGTGAGAATGACCTTGGAGGCCATCGCCGCTGATGGCGGCCTGAAGCTGGCCGCCATCCACCACGGTTGCTTGCTCGTGGCGGACAAGGTCGTGACATGGCATGGCCTGCGCGCTGGCGACAGGCGTAATGAGCTGCGCCGTTGCAACCAGAAAGGTCAGCAACGCTCTCATCATCATCCGTCCTATCGTCTGAAACCTGACGCTCATGCTTGACCCCTGTCTCCTCAAGAAGGCACACTCCGCACATTCCGCCTTGACCCACATCAATGGCCTCTCTGAGGCGTTCTTTCGTCACAAGAGCTTGTCCCTTTGCGAGGGACTCGGACCGGGACCAGCCCGCCGGCATGTCTCATTCGGCGGCGAGCGGGCCGTCGACAGGCTCCGGCGTCACCGCAGCATCGGATGCCGCCGCGGTTGCCGGCAACCGCCAGCCCTTCACCAGCCCGTAGACCGCCGGAATCACGACGAGGGTCAGCATGGTCGAGGAGACCATGCCGCCGATCATCGGCACGGCGATGCGCTGCATCACTTCCGAGCCGGTGCCGCTGCTCCACAGGATGGGCAGGAGGCCGGCCATGATGGCGACGACTGTCATCATTTTCGGCCGCACCCGCTCGACGGCGCCGAGCATGATTGCCTGGTAGAGATCGGCCTGCGTGAAAGGCTGTCCCGCCACCTCTCGCTCAGCCTTCAGCTCCGCCATCGCCTGTTCGAGATAGATCAGCATGACGACGCCGGTCTCGGCGGCGACGCCGGCGAGCGCGATGAAGCCGACAGCGACGGCGACCGACATGTTGAAGCCGAGCCACCACATCAGCCAGATGCCGCCGACCAGGGCGAAGGGCAGCGAGAGCATGACGATGAGCGTCTCTGTCAGCGCCCGGAAGTTGAGATAGAGCAGCAGGAAGATGATGAGCAGCGTCACCGGCACGACGATCTTCAGCCGGGCCTCGGCACGCTGCAGATATTCGAACTGGCCGCTCCAGGCGACATAGGTGCCGGGCGGCAGCTTCACCTCGTTCGCCACTGCGGCCTGCGCGTCCGCGACATAGCCGCCGAGGTCCCGGCCGGCGATATCGACGAAGACATAGACGGCGAGCTGGCCGTTCTCGGTACGGATCGAGGTCGCGCCGCGCGTCAGTTCGACCTTGGCGACCTCCCCGAGCGGCACCGTCCCGCCGCCTGACAAGGGCACCTGCACGTCGCGGGCGATCGATTGCGGGTCGCTCCGAAAGTCGCGGGGATAACGGAGCGTGACGGCATAGCGCTCGCGCCCCTCGACCGTGGTTGTCACCGTCTCGGCCCCGAGCGCGCTTGCGATCACGCTTTGGACGTCGCCGATAGCCAGGCCGTAGCGCCCCAGCACGTCGCGGTCCGGCACGATGTCGAGATAGTAGCCGCCGATCACCCGCTCGGCATACGCGCTCGATGTCCCCGGCACCGATCGCAGCACCCGCTCGATCTCGCGGGCGCTCTGCTCCATCCGGGCGAGATCGGTGCCGAACACCTTGACCCCGACCGGAGTGCGGATACCGGTGGCCAGCATGTCGATCCGGGCGCGGATCGGCATGGTCCAGGCATTGGAGACGCCCGGGAATTGCAGCGCCTGGTCCATCTCGGCCTTCAGGCTGTCGATGGTGACGCCAGGTCGCCACTCGCTCTTCGGCTTCAGATTGATGATGGTCTCGAACATCTCGGTCGGCGCCGGATCGGTCGCGGTCAAGGCCCGCCCTGCCTTGCCAAAGACCGTATCCACCTCCGGAAAGCTCTTGATGATGCGGTCCTGCACTTGCAGCAGTTCGGCCGCCTTGGTGACGGAGATGCCCGGCAAGGTGGTCGGCATGTACATCAGCGTGCCTTCGTCCAGGCTCGGCATGAACTCGGAGCCGAGCTGGCGTGCCGGCCAGACGGTGACGCCGAGCACGAGGAGCGCGACGAGGATGGTGAGCGTCTTCGCCTTGAGCACGCCGCTTATGACCGGCCGGTAGAGCCAGATCAGGAACCGGTTGATCGGGTTCCTGTGCTCCGGGACGATCCGCCCGCGCACGAAGACCACCATGAGCGCCGGCACCAGCGTCACCGACAGCAGCGCCGATGCCGCCATGGCGAAGGTCTTGGTGAACGCGAGCGGGCCGAACAGCCGGCCTTCCTGCGATTCCAGCGTGAAGATCGGCAGGAAGGAGACGGTGATGACCAGCAGGCTGAAGAACAGCGCCGGCCCGACCTCGCTTGCTGCCTCGATCAGGATCTCGACACGCGGCTTGTCCGGCGGCGCGCGCTCCAGATGCTTGTGGGCGTTCTCGATCATCACAATGGCGGCGTCAATCATGGCGCCCACCGCGATGGCGATACCCCCCAGGCTCATGATGTTGGAGCCGAGCCCGATCGCCTTCATCGCCGCGAAGGCCATCAGGATGCCGACCGGCAGCATCAATATGGCCACCAGCGCACTGCGCAGATGCAGCAGGAAGACGACGCAGACCAGAGCAACGATGATGCTCTCCTCGATCAGCGTGCCCTTCAGCGTCTCGATCGCGCGGTCGATCAGTCCGAAGCGGTCATAGACCGGCACGATTTCGGCGCCCTTCGGCAGGCTCGGAGCGATCTCGGCAAGCTTTGCCTTGACGTTCTCGATTACGGTCAGCGCATTAGCGCCGAAGCGCTGCAGCACGATGCCGCTCGCCACCTCGCCTTCACCATTGAGCTCGGTGATGCCGCGTCGCTCGTCCGGCCCGGTCTCGACGCGGGCGACATCCTTCACCCGCAGCGGCACGCCGCCGTCGGTCTTCAGCACCACATTCTCGATGTCGGCAACGCCGCGCAGATAGCCGCGGCCGCGCACCATGAACTCGAACTCGGAGAGCTCGACGGTGCGCCCGCCGACATCGGTGTTGCTGGCCTTTACGGCGTCGCGCACCTTGTCGAGAGGGATGCCCAGCGCGCGCAGCCGGTTCGGATCGACCACGATCGAATATTGCTTGACGAAGCCGCCGACGCTGGCGACCTCGGCGACACCTTCCGCCTTGGAGGCACCGAAGCGGATCACCCAATCCTGCAACGAGCGCAGCTCGGCGAGCGTCATCTGCTTGGCGACGACGGCGTATTGGTAGACCCAGCCGACGCCGGTCGCATCCGGCCCGAGGGTCGGCGTCACACCCGCCGGCAGGCGCTGCGCGGCGGCGTTGAGATATTCGAGCACGCGGCTCCGCGCCCAATAGGGATCGGTGTTGTCCTCGAAGATCACGTAGACGAAGGAGACGCCGAAGAAGGAGAAGCCGCGCACCACCTTCGATTTCGGCACCGTCAGCATGGACGTCGTGAGCGGATAGGTGACCTGATCCTCGACCACCTGCGGCGCCTGGCCGGGATAATCGGTGTAGACGATGACCTGCACGTCGGAGAGGTCGGGGATGGCGTCGAGCGGCAGCGTCTTCAGCGCATAGAGGCCGGCGGCGACCGCGAAGAGCGTGCCGACGAAGACCAGCACAAGGTTGTGGGCGGACCAGCCGATGAGGCGGGCGATCATGGCCGTGTCTCCACAGGCGTCAGGCCGCGCAGCGCCGCCTTCAGATTGCTCTCGGCGTCGATCAGGAAGTTCGCGGCGACGACGACGCGGTCGCCCTCTGCGATCCCGTCGCGAATCTCGGTGAAGCCTTCGCCACGCAGGCCGATCTTCACGTCGCGCGGCTCGAACCGGCCTTCGCCGCGGTCGAGGATCACCACTTGCCTTGTGCCGGTATCGATGACGGCGTCATCCGGCACGGCAACCACAGGCGCGGCAGCGCCGCTGCCGATCTCCACCTCGGCATACATGTTGGGCAACAGGGCGCCGTCCGGGTTCGCGATCTCGATCCGCACCCTCGTGGCCCGCGTGGCTTCACCGACCTGCGGATAGATCAGCGACACCTGGCCGCTGAGGCGGCGCCCCGGCAGGCTCCGAACCCTTATCGTCGCCGGCGCACCGAGCCGGACAGCGCCGAGATCGAACTCCGGCACATCCGCCAGCACCCAGACGGTCGAGATGTCGGCAAGACGGAACAGCACATCACCGGGCGCCGCCTTCATGCCGTCGACGACATTGCGCTCGAGCACGACGCCATCGCTCGGCGCTCGCCAGATCATCGACAGCGGCACCTTGCGGGTGCGCTCGATCTCGGCGATCGCTTCCGGCGGGAGGCCGAGATTCTCCAGGCGCTGGCGGGCGCCTCCGAGAGTGCTGTCCCGGCCGCCGCCATTGAGATCGGTCAGGAGCTGGGCACCGGCGGTGGCGATATCAGGCGCATAAAGCCGGAGCAGCATCTGGCCCTTCGTCACCCGGTCGCCCGTGGTGACGTTCGCCACCTCATTGATAAAAGCCTCGCTCCGGGTCGCCACCACGGAGACGCGCCGCTCGTCGAGCCGGACGGTTCCCGGTACGCGCACCAGCCTGCCGACGACACGCCGCTCAACCAGCGCCGAGCGCACCCCGGACCGCTGCAGCTTGCCGAGCGAGACCTTCACGACCACGCCGTCGTCGTCCTCGCCTTCATGGACAGGGATGTAATCCATCCCCATCGAGTCCTTCTTCGGCACCGGCGAGGTATCCGGCAGGCCCATTGGATTGCGGTAGTAGAGGACGCGCCGCGGGCTCGCCGGGCCGGCCGCCTCAGCTGTCACCGGCGGCTTATCCTCGAAGCTGACATCCTCGCTGGCGCGAACGGCGCGGAATTCCCGGCCATCCCCGGTCTGGCGCGGCGTCGCCGAATAGGCGGCCTTGCCGTCGGGGTCCTGATAATAGATCACGGCCCCCGTGCCGGCCGGTTCCGCCGCGGCCGGAATGCCCAAGTTATCGAACAATGCGCGAAGGCCGGGCGCGGGAATACCCTGAACGCCGGCCCAATAGCCTCCGCCCCCCGCCGCCATGATGGCGGCGAGGGTGAGGCCCGTGAGGGCGATCCGTTTCATGGCACGGCCTTGAGGACCAGCTTGTTCTCGACGGTGCCGGTCTCACCCTGGATCTTGGCGCCGAGCGACAACTGCCAGCCGCCCGCCATCATCAGATTGGCCTTGAAACGGTAGACGCCCGGCTCGGTCGAGGGCAGCGCCTCGATCGGCGCGGTCATGGTCGGCATGCCGTCGGGTGCCATGTCGATCCGGGTGGCGAAGATGACCGCGTCCGGAATCGCCTTGCCGGATCGCTTGTCGACGAGCCGGACGGCGACAATGGCGGCATTGCCCTGCTTGACGTCAGTCTGAACGAGCCGGAACTCGTAATTGGCGATGTCGGCGTGCGCCGTCGAGAGAGCCGCCATGGACAGCGCGGCCGCAAGCGCCGCAGCAGCGGCGTGCTTCGTATTGAACGTCGTCATTGTCTGAAAATCCCGGAACTATCGGAGCGCCGTGCACATGCCCGGCGTTGCGTGGCGCATGGCCACGCGCTCTCGGCCGCCCGCGGCTCGCCGGGGCGGCACGAGCCGGCGTCGAAACGCCGGCGATGTCCTAGGTTCGTGGAGGTCGGGCCGGAGGCTCTGTCGAGCGCGCGTCGCCCATTGCATCACTGCCTGGGCGGATGGCATCGCCCTCCGCCCGTAGCACGAAGGCCACGCTTGAGAACGTCGGTCCGACCGAGAAACACTTGGCCATACATGTCGCCATCAGCGGGCAAATCTTCTGACAATCCGGAACGGCCGGCTTATCCGGGCAGCACGGCATGTCGTCCGGCATTGCCGCCGTGGCCACATCGGAGACAGCCGCCATCGCGGCCGCGCTCACCGGTGCGGTAAACGGACCGGCAATGAGCCCCACGATCGCAAGGATCGGGAGTAACCTGCGGAGCCAGATGCCGAGCTTCATGGTACCAAGGATGTCACAGCCTGGACATGCTGGAAAGCCGCCGGGCACACGCGCGGACTTTCGCGGTTGGCACTTCGCCTACCGCTTGGTCCGGCTCTCCACGTCGCAGATGAGTGATGTCGATGATTGAGCTGATGCGAGCCGTCTCTCACTGCCCCCAGTCTGCGGCAAAGCGACTCGTATAGTCTTGGTGCTGCGTACCGACGCGTCTCATTTCGGCCCGATAGCGGCCGCACCGATTTATCGGACGCCGTGGTGGGGCATGGACGAGAGACGAGCCGCGTAGATCCGTGAGTGATTTGCTAGTGGCGCGTGATTGAGCCTGTTGCCTCAGCCAAATCCGCTTGGCCCGGCATATAAGGATCTGCGAGTGCCGCATCAGGACGGCTCACCTCCGCATTTCGCGACGTCATTTTCGAGAAGCGATCCGGACCAATGTCTTTCAGCATTTTGCGAAAGCTCGTGTGCATCCCTCCGTCAGCGTAGCTCATCGGCATCTGGGGGCTTGCTGCGGCTATCTGCGCCACTCGCTCGTCATCGCGCATCCGCTTTTCGGCGACGAGCGAGTTCAGCGATGGCTCGACCTCATACGCCGGACACGGTGCCAACGGATCGAACGCCGACGAAGGATCCTTAGTCCTGGCGCCAAACACGTAGCGACGCCCACAAGCAGCGATCGTAGGTGGCTGCCTGATCACATCGAACTGATCGACCCCCTCTTTCAAATTGAGCCAAAATTGAAAGTTGGGGTCATTGCGAAACAAAGCAAGGTTTTGTGGCGTCATCCGAAACGGAAGAGCTTGCACTTGGAAACTCGTCTGTCCACCACTAAACGCCTCGCGAGCAAGGGCGTAGATCTCCCCAACGCCGTTGTCGGTGAGCGCGAAGCAACCGGACGAGGTGCAAGCCCCATGCACCATAAGGGCAGATCCCTGGTAGCCCAGAGCTTTCTCAAGCTCGTTAGGGTACCCAAGATTGAAAGACAAATAGTATTGTGATTGCGAGTTCATTTGGGACGGAGTGACCGTGTAGAAACCCTCTGGCGCCTGTCGGTCTCCTTCTCGTTTCTTGGGACCAAGCCTTCCTGACCAGCGGCACATCGGATAGGTCTTCAAAAGGGCGTACTGGCCGCTGCGATCGCGTTTCCAAACCTCGAGTTCGCTCTCGCGCTTATAGATTCTAATCAGGATCGGATCCGAAGGCGTCATGCCTTTCTCATTCATCTGGGCGACCAGCTTCGCCGGCAGCGGCTGAAGATGCCGGTCATCAAGATCAACGCTGGAACATGCAGCCAGTGCAAGCGAAAACACGACCAAGATCAGGATCGTGCTCAGCTTTGTCCCGCATGGTATTCGGATAGAAACGGTTCTGGTGGGAGATTGATATATCATTTAGCTGCTATCCGTTGATGAAATGAGTGAAGCCTGCAAGCGGCGGGATTGTCTCGGCCAGTGGACGCCCATCGTGTCGCCCACGCCGGCCGACATCGCCGCTTCCAAGGGGTGCCCGGAACCGATCAGGGCGCCGCGATGACGCCAAGCTCACGGGAGCCAATCGCCCTCGTGGCCGGTGCCCGCAAGGCGATGATCGTAGTCTGAAGGCTGGGAATGGAGCTGATAGTTCGTTGCTCACGTTCGACCCTTCCCATCATATTGGAGGACGGAACGCGTCGGCCGTCGATAGCCACTCGATCGGCTCTGCTCGCGCGCGAGCGGACACGCTCAGTCGCCCTGCTCAGTCGCTCAATGCGACGGCGATGGCGTCAACCGATGTGAATGGGCCTAGGAGGGTAAGGGTCGGGTGGGAGGACCATGCCGTGGAGTAGCGGGCTGTGCACAGCAAAGGAGGCCGTCCGCTGGAGGGCCAGCGCCTGCGCCTCCTGAGGCAGCGCCGCCAGGACAGAAGGGACGCAAAGCGCTGCGCAAGCCGCTCCCTTCATGCCATGATCACCGTCGTTGGCACAGCCCTGGCAGCCATCATCGGCGGAAACACCCACGGCAGCCGTCACCACCCTCTTGGCGGCCACGTCGCTCGCGTGAGCCATAGACAAGTTCATCCCCGCAGTTACGAGAACCGCGAGAAGCAATACGAGAACCCGTCGGAGCGACCAACACCTCATAGTAGGCAGCATTGCGCCGAACTGTGCCTAAAACAAGCCGAACCCGTGGCCTCCGCTCCGAACGTCGCGCAGGGCAAAGCGCGCTCGGCCTATCATCCGGAGAACAAATATTTGATGAGGGCGGCTATGTTAATGTCAGCCGATCACCGCAGCGTTGTCTGCACATGAGAGAGCCGTGTCCTCTAGATAGAAGGTGCCCGACTTCTTCGTCACAGCAAACGACCTCTCAAGACCGCTGTGCAGCGTGACGGTGATGAAACCGGAGCCTATCCGGTAGTGACCATCGTTTTTCCAGAGGCCATCATAGGTATATTGGCCCTTTGCGCCGAAGTAGAACTTGGCCCCAGCTTTTGTCGTGCAGGTCTTGCCCTGCACGGTTCGCGTGATTTCGGCGATGCTGACCGCGCTCACTGGTGAGCGTGCAGCAGCTTGGCTAGCCGGGATAATGAAAGCAAGCGCGGCGATACCCGCGAAGGCGTCAAAGTGAGCGTGTTTCATCGTTTCCTCCTTGGTGGGTATTGCCCGCCATTCTATGTTTCAAGGCATATTCTATCATTTCGTCTTCGCCGGCTTTCCAACATACGTGCCCTTGCCGCGCTGCAAGACTGGAAAGCAAATAAAAGACAGCCGATTGCCTCCTCTCCGTTTGCGAATTCGGCAGTATCAAGGTTACCACAAAGACGTGGGGTTCGCCTTATCAACTCGCAATGGACGCGGGGCACTGTCGAGCGTCTCGTTAAGCGACGCTGTGCTGCAACTCGCCAGCACGTTGATATTCGACCTTGCCGGGCATCGTATTGCGCCGAGGTACGAGAGCGATGGGATCGTGATATGGCCGCATTGCCCGGGCACTGAGGTTGCGGCGACTACGAGGCAGATCAACACCTCCATCATGTCGCAATTCGGACGATACTGTCCCTTGGCGATTCGGTTAAAATCCGCAGGGTCATGATGCGTTCGGGCAGGCATAAACCAATGATGGCTCGCGCGATCCGCGCCCTATTTGTTCTCATGCTTGTGATGACGGGTGCGGCACCACATGGCCGCAACGCATTCGAAACTGCAGCGCCAGGAAATGGGCAGACCGCGTCTCTGGCTTCCGATCTCGGGGTGACGGCCTGTGTCGATGGTTCCACCCGCGACTGCGGTTCATCAACCGATCATGAACGAGTGCCATCCGATTGCTCTCTTGCGACTTGCTTCCTGATCCTGCCCCGCCTCTCCGCCGGCACCGCAACAACCGATAGTAGCGTTCGGCTTATGTCTCGCCTTCGGGATGCTGTCGCTGACGGACGTATTCGCGAACGCCTGGAGCGACCACCCCGTACCGCCTGATTCATCGAGGATGGACGGCACGCTCACGCTATCCGGCGTGAGGATTTGCCTGTCGTCCGCTTCTTCTGACGGCCTGTCTGCGTCGGCCGCGCCGTCTCAATCCGCTTATAAATTGGCAAACTTTGGCTGCTGCGCGCGCCAGGTCGGCACGACCGGCTGTGGCGCGACACCAGCGACATGGCGTGAACATGGACTATCATTCTCCGATTTCCCTTCGCACCAACGGACACGAGCAAAGCTCACTGCTCGATCTCCTCGAGGGTCGCGCCGCGGACCTTCTGGCAAGGCGTCTAAGAATACCGAAAGCTAAAGACCTGGAGGTTTCCGCCGCCGCAATGCCGCCTGTCCTGATCCTCATCACAGGTCGCCTGACGGTTTATGCGTCGACACACAAGGGGGTCGACGTATTCATGACCGATCTTGAGCCTGGCGAGATCGTCGGCGAGGCCCCCGCATTCGGGAACGACGAGTTCCCGCTGCTTGTCCGAGCGTCCGAGGAATCGCAGGCTTGGGCGATTGATCAACGACGTTTTGTACGCGCTCTGACGACGCATACGGATTTCTCAATGGCAGTGATGCACGCGATGTGCCGGCGCGTGTGCCGCCTACATCAGCGGCTGGTCGACCAGGTGAGTCTACCAATGCGGGATCGCTTGAAGGCTGAGTTGCTGCGCATGGCTGTGACCGAGCCAGACGGCGCGTTGGTCATCACCTGGATGCCGACTCACGAGGAATTGGCGCTCCGAATCGCCACGCAGCGTGAGGCAGTGACGAAGGAACTGGCGAAACTCGCGCGGACCGGGGTTTTGGTGCGAAATGGGCGAAGCATCCGCATTCCGAGCTTGCCGCGCTTTGTCGCCCATATGGTAGATTAAATTGGAACCGCGCCCGCCAAACGGGCGCGGTCTTGGTCTCTGGCGACATGTGGATGTCGTCGATCCGATTGAAATTACGGCTTCGAAGAATCGGGAGCCGATGTGCCATCCTGAACGGAAGGGGTTATTGTGGATGGCGTCGGCCCTGTCGGAAAGGAACCTCGCTGCACGTCACGGAATTCGTGCTGGTCTCGCGATTGGGAACTTAGATTAGGTGGATAATAATCTGCCAAAATCGGGCCAGACATCGTGCCGAATAATACGATAGCCGTAATTATAGTCTTTAAGTGCATGTTTCTTCTCCGTATGAGCTCCAATCGAGCCGATCTAACATTTATAAAAAATGAGAAAGCGCGAGGTGGAAAACTCCACCTCGGAAATGACTAGCTTGTGATTAGTATGTGAATGAACGGACGCGATGTGCGGCCCACAGACCGCAATGGTACGCGTACCAAATCCCTATCACGCCGTTGCATTCTAGCGGCACGTTCGCGCGTTCGTTCTTTATGCCTTCCACGTGCCTTGACATCCCTGCCGAGTCACCTATCCCTGGGTCGCTATGCTTCGACGGTTGCGCCATATCATTATACTACTGACCGCGCTCACCTTCTCGGTGTCGAGCGTAGGCTGGAGTGTGGCCAGCGTCGTGCTCGGTGGGATGTCAGGAAATGGGCATCATTCCACAGTCGGATTAGCGGCAACGGAGCCAGGCGATCAGAAAGCCGTCGGCACCGCGCATCAGCATTCATCGAGCGCACATCACGCAACATGCGAGGCATCCGGCGGGATTGAATGCAAGTCCGAGCCGCAGGAGAGCGGAGCAACGAACTCCTGCTGCGCAGCAGCCTGCCATACCGCAATGCTGGCTAGCCATTACGTTGCGACTGTTGTCGCCTTAGCGCGTGCCATCGAGCACCCGCCTCTGGAAGTCGGCGTAAAGGAAGCCTCAGTCGTGCGCTTTAAGCGCCCGCCGAGATCTGCTGACGCCTAATCGTCGGCTAACTCCCTTCGCGATCTGCGGCCGCCAACGGATTAAATCCGTCGCCGTTCCGCTCCCGGGAATCTGCCGACACCTTCGCCGCTGCGCTTCCCGCAGCCGCTGAAGGTCGCCGATTGACGCCGCGCGGCTCCGCCGCTCCGGCTGGCTTGGCCAATTCCGAGGATTTTCATGAAGTCTGTTTTGCTGATGGCCGCCGCCGTCATCCTGTCCGCGTGTTCCGGACCGCCCGCCATTGAGTCGGCCGCCAATCCGTCCGACGCGGGCTCGCCGGTGCCCACCCTTCGCTATGTCCCGGTTACCGCAGGGACTGTCGATTACCGACCTGTCGACCCGAAACCATGGACCGAGCGCAACGAGCGTGTCGCCCCCAAAACGGGAGGCGAATGATGGCGCTTCAGATCGATACCCCGCTGAAGGGATTTCCCACATGGCCCTGGAAGCGGTTCGTCGCGATTGCTGCCCTCGCTGCGGCGCTGGGCGGCTGCGCGACGTTCACGCCAGATGGCGGCATGGGCCCAGTCTCAAGCCACGTAGGTACTGCGATCGGCATGGAGACGGTAAAGATCGCCTCTCCGGCCGATTCCGCGGTAGTTGAAGGCCGCGTTAAGGCACTCTTGACCCGCCCCTTGACAGCCGACGGCGCCGTACAGCTCGCGCTCATCAATAACCGAGGTCTTCAGGCGGAATACAACGCCCTCGGGATTTCCGAGGCAGCCTTTGTCGAGGCCAGCTTGCCGCCAAACCCAGTCATCGGCGTCGAGCGCCTGGCGACTGGCGGCGAACTCGAGATCGAGCGACGCGTCATTGCCAATATCCTGGCGCTCCTCACGCTTCCGGCACGCAGCGAGATCGCGAAGACACAGTTCGAAGTCGCTCGGCAGAAGGCGATCGAAGCCACATTCCGCACCGCTGCGGACACACGGCGCGCCTATTATCGCGCAGTCGCGGCGCGGCAGACCGTTTCATTCCTCGAGCAGGCGAGGATTTCGGCGGATGCCGCTGCCGACCTCACGCGCAAGCTTGGCGAGACCGGCGCAGCCAAGAAGCTCGATCAGGCGCGGGCCGGAGCCTTCTACGCCGAAGTGTCCAATGAGCTCGCCCAAGCGCGTATGAATGCGGGCACCGACCGCGAAGCGCTGACCCGGATGCTCGGCCTGTGGGGTGCCGATATCGAGTACAAGCTGCCCGGACAACTCCCGAGCATGCCTCGTATCCAGACGGCGCAACAGGTTGAGGTCGATGCCGTTCGAAAGCGGGTGGATCTGATCGCGGCGAGACTGGAGCTCGATGCTATGGCGAAGACCCTCGGTCTTACCGAGGCGACCCGTTTTGTGTCGATGCTCGATGGTGGCTGGCGCGGCAACTATCAACGGGTGAGCGAAGACGGAGTGCGTGAAAGCGCTTCGCCAAGCGGCTTCGAGCTCGAAATCCAGATCCCGATCTTTGACGGCGGCGAAGTCAATGTTCGCCGTTCGCGCGAGACCTACATGGAGGCCGTCAACCGCCTCATGGAAAAGGCGATCAATGTTCGCTCCGAAGCCCGAGCGGCCTATCTGACCTATCGCGGCAGCTATGACATAGCTCGCCAGTATCAGAACAGCATCCTGCCTCTGCGACGGACGATCAATGAGCAGGCGCTGCTCGAATACAACGGCATGTTGATCGATGTCTTCGAACTTCTGACGACAGCGCAAGAGAGCATCAACAGCAATGTCGCGGCGATTGCCGCCAAGCGCGACTTTTTCATCGCAACCGTCGACTTTCAGACCGCGATTATTGGTGGAGGCGGCTCGTCCGGCTCCGCCGGCGAGGCCCCTGTTGTCGCTTCGGCCGCCGAAGGCGGCGGGCACTGATCCGAGAAAGGTGAACATCATGACGGTCTCCCGTCGGAATTTCCTCGGTGCCTCCGGTGTGGCGGCGCTGATCAGCGCGAGCGCGGTCTCGGGCCGCGTCCAGGCGGCATCGATCCCCGAGGCTGCAACCATGAAAGAAGCGACCATGCAACCGCCCCTCGTCCCGACGAGTGGCCCGGATTACCAGCCGGTCGTTACCCTCAATGGCTGGACGCTGCCATGGCGGATGAACGGTGACTGGAAGGAGTTTCATCTCGTCGCCGAGCCGGTGGTACGCGAGTTTGCCCCCGGGATGGTCGGCCATCTCTGGGGATACAACGGTCAATCGCCGGGACCAACCATCGAGGCCGTCGAGGGCGACAAGGTCCGGATTTTTGTCACCAACAAGTTGCCAGAGCACACCACCATCCATTGGCACGGTCAGTTGTTGCCATGCGGTATGGACGGTGTGGGCGGGCTTACCCAGCCGCACATCAAGCCGGGCAAAACCTTCGTCTACGAGTTCCAGCTGCAGAAGAGCGGCACCTTCATGTATCACCCGCACGCCGATGAAATGGTCCAGATGGCCATGGGCATGATGGGCTTCTTCGTGGTGCATCCGAAGGATCCGGCCTTCCGCCGGGTCGACCGCGACTTCGTCTTCCTGATGGCCGCCTATGACATCGATCCCGGCTCCTATTTGCCGAAGGTCGCGGAGATGACCGACTTCAACATGTGGACCTGGAACAGCCGGGTCTTCCCGGGCATCGATCACATCGTTGCCGGCAAGGGGGACAAAGTTCGCATCCGCTTCGGCAACCTGACGATGACCAACCACCCCATCCATATGCATGGCTACGACTTCAAGGTGTCGTGCACCGATGGCGGCTGGGTGCCGGAGGGGGCGGCGTGGCCCGAAGTTACGATCGACTGCGCTGTCGGCCAGATGCGCGCTTTCGACTTCGTTGCAGACGCGCCTGGCGACTGGGCGATCCACTGCCACAAGTCGCACCATACCATGAACGCCATGGGCCACGATGTGCGCAACTTCATTGGCGTCGACAAGAAAGAGTTCGCCAAGAAGGTCCGCAAGCTCGTGCCCGACTATATGCCGATGGGCTCGGCCGGCATGGCGGACATGGGTGAGATGGAGATGCCGCTACCCGACAATACCCTACCGATGATGACGGGCTTCGCTCAGTTCGGCGCGGTCGAGATGGGCGGCATGTTCTCGGTCGTGAAGGTGCGCGAGGGCCTCGCCGCCAACGACTACAAGGATCCGGGCTGGTTCAAGCACCCGGAAGGAACGGTTGCCTTCGAGTGGAAGGGCGAGCCGAAAAAGGCCGAACGGGCACCGTCGCCGGCGTTCGACAAGACCAGAACTGCCGAGTTCAACGTGGTGAAACCCGGCGCCAAATCCCCTCACGACAATCATTGAAAAGGAATCCTGTATGCCGACAAGAATTTTGCTTACCGCTCTCGCGGCCCTGTCGCTGTCGACCGCCGCTCTGGCGGACGCCGGCCACTCTCATGGTGAAGAACGCGCCTATGGGGTACCCGGCGATCCGGCCAAGCCCGGACGCGTCATCCAGGTCACCATGCGCGAGACGGACGGAAAAATGGAATTCGTCCCGAGCCGTCTCGAAATCCGCAAAGGGGAGCAGGTCAAGTTCATGCTCCGCAACAATGGTGAGATGGACCACGAAGTTGTCCTCGCGACGCTGGAAGAGAACATGAAGCACGCGGTGGAGATGGCGAAGAACCCCGACATGGAGCACGACGATCCCAACGCCAAGCGCCTTGCGCCGAAGAAAACCGGAGAAATCGTATGGAGGTTCACCAAGGCTGGTGAGTTTGACTTTTCCTGCCTGATCCCAGGCCACCGGGAAGCCGGCATGTTCGGCAAAATCATCGTCAAGTGACCGAGTTAAGCGAAGGAACAGAGTGATGCGAAAATTCGTGATGGCCGCAGTAATCGCGGCATTTTCGACTGCCGCCTTGGCGCAAGCTGCACCTGTGGATGGGCAGATCACCAAAATCGACGAAGCACAGAGTAAGATCACGCTTAAGCACGGACCGATCAAAAACCTCGACATGGATGGGATGACGATGGTCTTTGCCGTCGCCGACCCGGCAATGCTCAAGGCAGTCAAGATCGGCGATAAGGTCAAGTTCGAGGCAGATCGGGTCAATGGCCGCCTCACGGTCACGAAGATCGAAAAGGTGAAGTGACATTTCCCGTTGTCTCGGGGGAGCGCCGCGGCGCTCCCCTTCCACTGGAGGATCAACCCGATGAACATGGACCGAAGACGCATGCTCCTGCTCGCAGGCGTGACGCTGCTTACACCGACGGCCGTCAGGGCCGCCGGACAACCTTTGGTCACGGTCTACAAGGATCCATCCTGCAACTGCTGCAGCGCTTGGGCCGACCACATTGCGAGGGCCGGCTTTCCCACGAAGATCGTCGAGGAGCCAAGGATGAACACAATCAAAGTTCGCTTTGGGATTCCCTCGGCGCTTTGGTCCTGCCACACCGCCGAGGTCGAAAACTTCCTTCTCGAAGGCCACGTTCCAGCCGCGGCTTTGGCCCGGCTCCTGGCTGTCCGTCCGTCCGTACGCGGCATCGCTGTTGCCGGCATGCCAGTGGGATCGCCCGGCATGGACGTCGCCGGAATGGAACCCGAGACCTACAACGTGATGGCTTTTGGTTCCGAAACGCCGAGCCTGTTCATGCGCTTCCGCGGCACCAGCCTGATTCCGAACTGAGCGCACAGGCATGGACGAACAATCGGGGAGCATTCGGAAGGTGGGCCGGCAAGCCGGCATGGTCCTGATCGCACGTCCTGCGTCGGGCTATTCCGTGCTCCAGCGGGTCTTGCATTGGGGTGTGGTTCTGCTGTGCTTGGCACAGATTCCCACGTCGTGGGCCATTGCTCGCACCCATATGACGCATGCCTTCATGCAGCCGGCTCCGTTCGACCTCTTCCTGCATCGCGTGCACGCCTGGGGCGGTTGGCTTATCCTGGCCTTCGGGGTAGCCCGTATCGGCCTCAGATATCTCCACGGTGTCCCGCCGCTGCCAGCGGCTTCCTCGCGAATCGCGCGCTGGGGGCCAGCGGTTAGTCACGTGCTGCTGTACTGTCTGCTCTTCGCGCTGCCGATCACCGGCACCGCCGCCATGTATGTGAACAGTGCGACCTTTGCCCCAATCCACCGGTTGCTGACATGGTCGCTGCTCGCCGTCGCGGTCGTTCACGCCGTTGCGGCACTCTGGCACCACCTTGTCCGCCGCGATGAGGTCCTTCGTCGAATGATCGTCGGTGTTCGCATTGCGAAATAGCGAAGGGCTGTTTGAATAAGACTTGAGCAAAATCAGTTCACTAGGCGGTGCCGCGCGAGGCTCTCACGCGTCAGGCCAGGCGTGCTCGGCCGTCGGAGCACTACGCCGAGATAGACGTCTGGCCCATCGACGAACTTAACCTCGATCAAAGACATGCTTCGGGGATCCGGCGACCAAGCAGGCTCGGCACGAGACGGGGCTCATGTCGCTGGCATCCGCGCCGAACTTCGGTGAGCATTCCACTGGGCGCCATGTGTCCCGAACGCCGTAACAACTAGCAGGATCGCGTAGAATGACCTCCGACAGGCCGCATGCCAACAATCACAGCGGTCATGCCGACCACGCTGGCCCACGGTGGCAGGACAATCATCACACCGATCCCAAGATCGTGGCGGCGGCCGGTTCCAGCCATTCCGAGCATGTCGGGCACGATCATGGTGTGATGGTCGCCGACTTTCGGCGCCGTTTCTGGGTCACGCTGGTTCTCACGCCACCCGTTCTTCTCCTTTCGCCAATGATCCAGCACTGGCTCGGCCTGGCCGAGACATTGGCGTTTCCTGGTGATGGGCTCGTGCTCTTCGGTCTTTCCACCGTCGTCTACGTCTATGGCGGCTGGCCGTTCCTCACGGGCTTCACATCCGAGCTGCGCAAGGGGCAGCCCGGAATGATGACCCTGATCGCGCTGGCGATCTCGGCCGCCTACTTCTTCTCGGCCGCCACCACGTTCGGTTTTCCAGGAGAGCCATTCTATTGGGAACTGGTGACTTTGGTCGCGATCATGCTTCTTGGCCACTGGGTCGAGATGCGCTCCGTGATAGGTGCGTCGCGCGCGCTCGAGGAACTGGTCCGGCTGCTACCCGACAGCGCAACCAAGATCGGCGCCGACGGCGCGATGCAGGAGGTCCCCATCTCCGCATTGCAGCCGGGGGATCGGGTTCTCGTCCGCCCGGGCGCCAAGGTGCCCGTGGACGGGAAGATCATCGAGGGGGCGTCCGGCTTCAACGAAGCGATGTTGACCGGCGAATCCCGCCCGGTCTCGAAGACGGTGGGCGCCACTGCCATCGGCGGCGCGATCAACGGCGCCAGCGCCGTGACCATCGAGGTGACGGCCACCGGCGATGCCACCTATCTTGCACAGGTCATTGACCTCGTGAAGAAGGCGCAGGCGACGCGATCCAGGACGCAGGATATCGCCAACCGCGCGGCCTCATGGCTTACCTACATCGCTCTCGCCATCGGCTTCGGTACGCTCTTCGTCTGGTGGCTGGTCCTAGGCGCGCCGCTTGAATTTGCGATCGAGCGCATGGTGACGGTGATGGTAGTCGCCTGCCCGCATGCGCTCGGGCTTGCCGTTCCGCTCGTCGTCGCCGTCAGCACCTCGCTCAGCGCCGGAAACGGGCTTCTGATCCGTGACCGCGCGGCCTTCGAACGCGCACGCAATCTGAACGCGGTGGTCTTCGACAAGACCGGAACACTGACGGAGGGCCGCTTCGGCGTGAGCGACATCGTGCTGCTCGCCGGCGGCGACGAGAACGAGGAACTCGCCTTGGCCGCAGCGGCCGAGAGCCAGTCCGAGCATCCGATCGCCCACGGCATCGTCGCCGAGGCCAGGGATCGCAACTTGACCGTCCCGAAGGCAAACGAGGCCAGCAACATCACCGGAGAGGGCATTGTCGCAAAGGTCGACGGTGCCGACATCCGTATCGTGAGCCCTGGCCACCTCGCAAGGCAGGGCAAGACGATCAGCCATGACAGGCTCAAGCAATTGGAGGCTCAGGGCAAGACGGTGGTCGTCCTCGTCCGCGACGGCGAGCCGCGGGCACTGTTCGCGCTAGCCGATATCGTCCGGCCGGAATCGGAGAAGGCCATCGCAGAATTGAAGGCACTCGGGATCAACTCCGTGATGCTCACCGGCGATGCCAAGGGAGTCGCGCAAGCGGTGTCGGACGAACTGGGCATAGCTGAATTTTTTGCCGAGATTCTACCGGATCAGAAGTCCGAGAAGATCAAGGAACTACAGGCGCGCGGACTGCAGGTTGCCATGGTTGGCGACGGCGTAAATGACGCGCCGGCGCTGGTCGTGGCCGATCTCGGGATCGCCATCGGCGCTGGTACCGACGTCGCCGTGGAATCGGCCGACGTCGTTCTGGTCAGGAGCGATCCACGCGATGTGGCCGCGATCCTCGGCCTGTCACGCGCTACCTACCGCAAGATGGTGCAGAATCTGATCTGGGCGACCGGTTACAACGCAATTGCCATCCCGATGGCGGCCGGCATCACCTTCGGAACGGGTTTTCTGATGACCCCGGCCGTCGCCGCCGTTTTCATGTCGGCCAGTACAGTCATCGTCGCGATCAACGCGCAGTTTCTGCGCTTCTACCGGAAGAAATGAGGAGCATGGTCCATGCGCCTGATCCTTCCCTTGCCCGGAAGCGAAACCTTCGCCCGCCATCTCGCCGAAGCTGGGGGATGGGAACTCGGCGCGATCGACACACGGCGATTTCCCGACGGCGAGACCTATGTCCGGATTCTGTCCGATGTCGCGGACCGGCCTGTCGATCTCGTCTGCACCCTGGCGCGGCCGGACGACGGGTTCCTGCGTCTCGTCTTCGCGGCCGATGCGGCCCGGTCACTCGGCGCGCGCGAGGTCACGCTCGTTGCGCCCTATCTCGCCTATATGCGGCAAGATCGTCGCTTTCTGCCCGGTGAGGCGGTGACCTCAAAGACCTTCGCCCGCCTCGTGTCCTCGACCTTCGACCACATGGTGACCATCGATCCGCACCTCCATCGCTATCCCGCTCTTTCCGCGCTCTACACGATCCCAACAGAGACGCTTCACGCGGCGCCGCTTCTTGCCGACTGGATCGCGGCCGAGGTGGAGAAGCCCCTCATCATCGGACCGGACGAGGAAAGCGAGCAGTGGGTCTCGGCCATTGCTGCGCGCATCGGCGCGCCCCATGCCGTTCTACGCAAGACCAGGCACGGTGACCGCAGCGTCGACGTCGAACTCCCCAATCTCTCGCGCTGGAGCGACCTTCGGCCAGTCCTCGTCGACGACATCGCCTCGTCCGGCGACACGCTCATTGAAGCTGCCGGCAAGCTTCCGCTCCAGGGATTCGCTCGGCCCGTCTGTGCTGTCATCCATGGCCTCTTTGCCGAGGATTCCTACGAACGCTTGTTGACCGTCGCCGACAGGATCGTTTCGAGCGATTCTGTCCTGCATTCGAGCAACGCCATTCATCTCGCACCTCTGATCGCCGCCACCATCTCGGCCGCCCAGAATGTCCCGCAGGACATCGTCCGCCTCAGGCGGTCGCCTGAACCGCTCGACCGCGCAGGCATCGACTCCTTTCCGGCCAGCGATCCTCCGCCAAGGACAAGCGGCGTCGGTCGGACGCGAACGGCAATCCCACGACAAGGAAAAGGTCATAGCGCGCATGAGTAAAACGACATTGGGCGCGTTCGCGATCTGGCAGAAGGGCTACGGGCCCATCAAGCACAGCGACGAGACGGTCGAGCGTGTTGCAGCACTGGCAGCCTCGGGACACATGGTGTCCGACAGGCTCTACCGGCTGCTCGCTGCCGCCGACCGCCTGACCTGCGCGGCAATGTGGGCCGTCGTCCACATGACCTATGCCCGCCGGGTCGATCTTTCGGGCGCGCCGCTGCCGGCCGATGCGTTCAAGCTGACGCCCGAAGGCCATACCGGTGGCTCGCTCAACATGGTTCCTGCTTTTGTCGGATATCTCACCGCCAACACAATCACCGCCAAGACCCGCTCCTGGCTGATGGGGCAAGGCCATTGCGTCGCCGCGATCGAAGCCGTCAACGCGCTGACCGGCGACGTCTCGCCGACGCAGAAAGGCCGCTACGACCGGACCGAGAAGGGGCTGTCCCAGCTCGCAGCCGACTTCTATTCCTACGCGATCGACGCGGAGGGCCGAGCGGCTGTCCCGCTCGGCAGCCATGCCGGTCCCCACACCGCCGGGGCGATCTCCGAGGGCGGCTATCTCGGCTTCGCCGAGGTACAATATGTGCACATGCCGCTTCCTGGGGAGAGTCTCGTCGCCTTCCTGAGCGACGGCGCTTTCGAGGAGCAGCGCGGATCGGACTGGACGCCCCGCTGGTGGCGCGCCGAGGAGTCCGGCCTTGCGATCCCCATCATGATCCTCAATGGACGCCGCATCGAGGAGCGCGCGCAGATTGCCCAGCAAGGCGGGACCGACTGGCTCGCCGCCCATCTTCGCCACAACGGCTTCGATCCCTTCGCGATCGACGGCCGTGATCCGGCCGCGTTCGTCTGGGCGATTCTCACGGCCGAGGAGCGGCTCGGACGTTTCGCCGCCGATGCCGACCACAGCTATCCCGCGCCCATCCCTTATGTGATCGCCGAGACGGTCAAGGGGTTCGGCTTCCCGGGCGCCGGCACCAACGCTGCGCACAACCTTCCGATTGACGGCAATCCGTCGCGCGATGACGCGGCACGAAACGCCTTTAACCAAGCTTCAGCGGCGCTCTTCGTGCCTATGGAAGAGATCGATCGCGCGGTCGGCGCGCTTGCCATCCATGACCTGCAGAACCGGCCGCTCGAAAGCCGGCATCCGCTCGCACTGCGACGCCCGCCGTCACCCCAACTCCCCGAGCCCGAATGGACCCGCCCCGGAGATCCGCCGGATTGCGCCATGCATGCGCTTGACCGCTGGTTCGTACGCGTCCTCGACGCCAATCCGGGCCTGCGGCCACGGGTCGGCAATCCCGACGAAATGCGATCCAACCATATGGGCGCCGCGCTCGATCGCCTGCGGCATCGCGTCAACCTCGCCGAGCCTGGGGTCGCCGAAGCCGTGGACGGCGCCGTCATCACCGCGCTCAACGAGGAAGCAGTTGCAGGTGCGGCGCTCGCCAACAAGGGCGGGCTCAACCTGATCGTCTCCTACGAGGCCTTTGCCATGAAGATGCTCGGGGGGCTGCGTCAGGAGATCGTCTTCGCCCGGCGCCAGCGCGAGGTCGGCCAGGAGCCCGGCTGGATCTCGGTACCCCTTGTCCTCACGTCCCACACCTGGGAGAATTCCAAGAACGAACAATCGCACCAAGATCCGACGATCGGTGAGGCGCTGCTCGGCGAGATGTCGGATACCGCGCGGGTGCTCTTTCCAGTCGACGCGAACAGCGCCATGGCCGCGCTCCGATCGGTCTATGACAAACGTGGCCAGGTGGCCTGCCTGATCGTATCGAAGCGCGACATGCCACACCGGCTCGATGGCGAGGCGGCTGGCCGGTTCGTGGCTTTGGGCGCGGCCCATATCGACGGCAATCCTAGCGAAGCCGACTTGCAATTGGTGGCGATCGGAGCCTATCAGCTCGAGGAGGCGCTCAAGGCCGCCCAGCGATTAAAGGCACACGGCCGCCGTATCGTCGTAACGGCTGTTTGCGAGCCCGGCCGCTTTCGCGCGGCGCGCGACCCGATCGAGGCCGCCTTCACCGCGAGCGATGAGGATCTCGCCGCACTGTTTCCCCCGCAGCTGTCCCGCGTGATCGTTAGCCATACGCGGCCCGAGCCGATGCTCGGCCTATTGCGCCGGCTGGACGGCGGCCCGACACGGACGATCGCGCGCGGCTATATCAGCCGCGGCGGTACGCTCGACGTCGCCGGCATGCTGTTCGCCAATCGCTGCTCCTGGGCGCATCTGATCGATGCAGCGGTACCGCTTTCGGGCTGGACGCGCGACGATCTGCTCACCCCCGCCGAACGCGCCGCCGTCGATGGTCGGGGTAGCCCCGCCGATCTCTTCCAACCCGCGATCTGAAGGCCACCATGCTCACGCTGACCTCGCTGGGCGGTGCAGGCACCGTCACCGGCTCGAAACACCTCCTTGCTCATGGCGGAAAGCGCATTCTGATAGACTGCGGTCTGTTCCAGGGCCTGAAGAATTTGCGCGAGCTCAATTGGGCGCCATTGCCGGTCGAACCCTCGAGCATCGATGCCGTCGTATTGACCCACGCCCATCTCGACCATTCCGGCTATCTGCCCAAGCTGGTGCGTGACGGCTTTCGTGGCCGGATCTTCGCCACCGGTGCCACCCGCGACGTTGCCGAGCTGATCCTCAAGGACAGCGGCCACCTTCAGGAGAAGGATGCCGAATACGCCAACCGCAAGGGTTTCTCCAAGCACAAGCCCGCTCTGCCGCTCTACGGGATCCGCGACGCTGAACGTGCGCTTGAGTTCTTCTCGGCTGTTCCCTTTGGAAAGGCCATTCAGCTTCTAGGCGGCGCGACGCTGACTTTTCGCCATGCTGGGCACATCCTGGGTGCGGCAACCGCCGACGTGGAATGGGCCGGCCGACGCATTGCCTTCTCCGGCGATCTCGGACGCTACGGCGACCCGGTCATGCCCGATCCGGAACCGATCCCAGAAGCCGACTACATCGTCATCGAGTCCACCTACGGAAATCGCGTCCACGAGCCGGGTGACACCACCGAACGCCTCGGCGCTGTCATCGAGCGCACGGTCCAGCGCGGCGGCACCGTGGTGATCCCGGCATTCGCGGTCGGCCGTGCACAGTCGCTGCTCTACCATCTGTGGAAGCTGAAGACCGCGGGCCGGCTTCCGAACATTCCGATCTATCTTGACAGTCCCATGTCGATCGATGCGACCGACCTGCTTCATGCCCACCGTGCCGATCATCGCCTCGCGCCGGAAGACTGCGGTGCGATCTGCGGGATCGCCACCTATACGAGAGACGTCGAAGATTCCAAGGCGATCACCGCGAGCCCCTTTCCGAAGGTGGTGATCTCGGCCAGCGGCATGGCAACCGGGGGCCGCGTGCTCCATCATCTGAAGGCTTTTGCACCTGAACAAAAAAACACGATCCTGTTTTCCGGCTTCCAAGCCGCCGGAACGCGTGGGCGAGCGATGTTGCTGGGCGCTCAGGAGATCAAGATCCATGGCGAATGGATTCCCGTTCGCGCGGAGGTCGATGATCTGGCGATGCTCTCGGCCCACGCCGACTCCGACGAGCTGATGCGCTGGCTCTCGGGCTTCCGTCACGGCCCATCACGTATCTTCATCGTGCATGGAGAGCCTGAGGCGGCTGAGGCGCTGCGCATACGCATCGACAAGGATCTCGGATGGAGCGCGAGCGTTCCCCGTCAGGATCAGGCGTTCGATCTATGATCGTAGCCCCCAAACGGACTGACGCCCTCGTACAGCCAGTGCTCCGCGCCAAGCGGCTTGGCCTCCACACCCAGCATCAGGCGGTGGTCATCATGCGGACCGATTGCCATGTCTGCCGTTCGGAGGGTCTTGCCGCACGCTCCCAGGTTCTCGTTTCAATTGGCAACCGGCAGGTACAGGCAATCCTCTTTCAGATAGAGGGCGACGAATTGATCGCGCTCGACGAGGTTGCACTTTCTGAGGCCGCCTGGGCGCTCCTCGGCGTTGCGGATGGCGAAGCCGTCAAAGTCACGCATGCGCCCGCGATCGAATCGTTGGCTAGCGTCCGCCGACGCATCTACGGCAACCGGCTGGACGCATCGGCCCTCGCGGCGATCGCCAAGGATGTTGTCGCGGGCCGATACACCGACGTGCATCTTGCCGCTTTCCTGACGGCGGGCGCCGCCTTGCCTCTTGACGAGGAGGAGACCGCCAACCTGACAGGCGCGATGGTTGAAGTTGGCGACCGCATGCACTGGGACGCCCCAATCATCGTCGACAAGCACTGCATCGGTGGCCTGCCGGGCAATCGCACCACACCGATCATTGTTGCGATCGTCGCGGCGCAAGGTCTCATCATGCCCAAGACCTCTTCACGCGCCATAACCTCGCCGGCAGGCACGGCCGACACGATGGAGACGCTCGCTCCGGTCGACCTCGACATTGTGATGCTCCGGCGCGTAGTGGAGGCTGAAGGTGGCTGCATCGCCTGGGGTGGCGCGGTGCATCTTAGTCCAGCCGACGATATCTTCGTGCGCATCGAGCGTGAGCTCGATATCGATACCGAAGGCCAGCTCATCGCGTCCGTGCTGTCGAAGAAAATTTCCGCTGGCTCAACCCATGTAGTGATCGATATTCCCGTCGGCCCGACAGCCAAGGTTCGCAGCGAGGAGGTCGCCGGTCATCTCGCCGAGCGCATGGGGGCGGTTGCCGCGCGCTTCGGCCTGTCCGCGATATGTCTCCAGACCGATGGCTCACAGCCGGTCGGCAGGGGGATCGGGCCGGCCCTCGAGGCTCTCGATGTCCTGGCTGTCCTTCAAAACGCCAGTAGCGCGCCGGACGATCTCAGGAGACGCGCTATAACGCTTGCGGGCGCAGCACTCGAAATCGGGGGGAAAGCCGAAAAAGGCCAAGGGACTCGATTGGCGCTCGAAACGCTCGCCGACGGCCGGGCCTGGAGGAAGTTCGAAGCGATCTGTGAGGCGCAGGGCGGAATGCGCACGCCCCCGATGGCGGCCAACGTCCATCCGCTTATGGCACCGCATGCGGGACGCGTCGTTCATGTCGACAATCGAAGGCTCGCCCGACTTGCCAAACTCGCTGGCGCGCCTGAGGCCAAGGTCGCCGGCGTTCGCATGGACGTGCGGCTGGGCGACGAGGTCGACAAGGGTCAGCCAATGCTTCATGTCCATGCCGAGACGCGTGCCGAACTCTCCTATGCCCTGGAATACGCCGCCCGGTCCGGCGATATCGTCAAGGTCGAGCCATGAGGCGGCCGTAGGTTCTCGCTCAAGTAGCGACAACGCCTTAGGATCAATTCTATCGGGGCGACAAGCTACTGCTGAAGATGAACAGGCGGCAATCGTGATCAGCTGCGCTGATCACGTGACTCTACCATCATGGACCAGGCCATGGACGTCTTGATCTTGCAGCTCGGTCTATCACTTGCCATCGGTTTGCTCGTCGGCCTGGAGCGTGGGTGGCGCGAGCGCGACACTCCGGATGGCGGGCGCGCGGCAGGTATCCGGACATATGGAATTTCCGGACTGCTCGGCGGGGTGGCGGCGGCTCTCAGCGCCAGCCTCGACGCCCCCGCCATCCTGATCGCAGGCTTCCTCGCCTTCGCTGCGGTCTTCGCCTGGTACAAGGCACGCGAATCCCTCCACGAGGAGGATTACAGCGTGACTGGTATCATCGCCGCTCTGGGCGTGTTCGCTCTGGGTGCGCTTGCCGTCGTCGGGGATCAACGCGCCGCGGCTGCCGGCGGGGCTGCGCTCGCCGCCGTCCTCGCCAGTCGCGAACTTCTGCACGGACTTCTCAGGCGAATTTCCTGGATCGAGCTCCGTTCGGCTCTGGTGCTCGCGGTAATGACGGCGATCATCCTACCACTGCTGCCCGATCGAGCCATGGATCCATGGGGCGGCTTCAATCCCCGCCGGGTATGGCTCTTCACCGTGCTGACGGCGGCGATCTCTTTCCTTGGCTACATCGCGGTCCGGGCCCTCGGCACGACCCGGGGTGTTCTGGTCAGCGGTCTTGCAGGAGCCGTCATCTCGTCGACCGCCGTAACTCTTTCGCTGGCACGGACGGCCAAGACGGGAGGGGATCCCTGGCCGTTGGCGGGTGCCGCGATCCTTGCGGCAGGCGTTTCTGTGATCCGGGTCACCACAATCGTCGCCATCGTCGCGCCGTCTGTACTGGGGGTTGCGGGTCTGGCCATCCTGGCCACGGTCGCCGGCTTTGCGGCCTGCGGCATCCTCACCTTCTGTCGCGCCACACCATTTCGGGCGAAGGTCCGCAACCGCCGGGCAACCCTTTCGAGGTGGGACCGCTGCTCCTGTTTGCGGGGCTCTTCGCGCTCGTCTCCACCGTGAGCGCCGCCCTTTCGGTCGGAAGCAGCGGTGGGATGGTCGCGACCTCCGCCATCTCGGGACTATTTGACGTCGATGTCGCGGTGCTTAGTGCGTTGCGGCTGCTCGGACTGCCGGCAACCATTGAGGCGGTCGGACACGCGGTGCTTCTGGCGCTCGCCACGAATGCCATTGGCCGCCTGACAGTCGCCGCCGCTGCGGGGCCGGTTCGCTTCTGGCTCCCGCTGGCGAGCGCCACCGTGGTGTCCATTGCGCTCGGCTATGCCGCCTTTGCGACGCTGCCACATTTCGAGTGGTCGGGTCCGTCGGCCGTGACCGGGTCTTGAATCGACGAGACATGAGCATATTCCATCGCCCTGCACCCGGACAACGTTGCAGCGGAAGGAACTCGGTGCCTGAAGCCGCGGCAGAATTCCCCTCGTCTGCCCGATCTCATGTTGTTCAGACGGGATGATCTGAGAGCACAGGTCGGTGATTTCGGCATTGCTGAGCTCGGCGTCACGCCATATCGGGATGGCGCCGGAATGGAGTGCGGCTCCTGGCATCTCTGCTCCGACAGCGCGCCACAGCGCCGGTCCGCTTCATGCCAACGGACCAGCGTCTATCCTTGCCCCGGGAGCAGAATGCGTCAGCCGGGTTGAACCTCCGCAGGATAGCCTGCGGATTTAAGCACCGCGCAGATTTGTTCGACGCCCGCCCTGCTCTCCAGTCTCACGATCTTCAGTGCCTGATCGACGTCAATCCTGGCGTCGGCGTCGATGCTCTTAAGGGCTTTGGTGACGGTTGCAGCGCAGCCGCCGCAGTTCATGTTGGGGATTTTCAAATTGACCATGGCTCTCTCCTTGATTTGCCTTTCATGAGCGAAGGTGGTGCTTCCAACAATGGGAAGGTCAATAGGTCTGCCTGCCGAAAAATTGCACCAATCGGCGTTGACCTTCCCATTGTTGGAAGCCCCATGTTTATGGTCACCAGTGATTCAAGGAGCTGACGATATGTCGACCTCAACCGCATTCGCCCAGCTCGACGCGCCATCCGCCACTCTACGGCTGCGCATCGAAGGCATGTCCTGTGCATCGTGCGTGGGGAGAGTCGAGAATGCCTTGAAGGCACTGCCAGGGGTGAGGCGCGCCTCGGTCAATCTCGCGACGGAGCGCGCCGAGGTCGATTTCTCCGTGCACCCTGACCCGCTTGCCGTGGTCGGCGCGGTCAAGACCGCCGGCTACGAGGTCGGTAGCGAGGCGGTGGAACTCGTCGTCGAAGGAATGAGCTGTGCGTCCTGCGTTGGACGGGTCGAGAAGGTCCTGAAGGCGCTTCCCGGCGTTCTTGATGCTTCGGTCAACCTGGCGACTGAAAAAGCATGCATCGACTATCTCGGCGGTTCTATTTCCACCTCAGACATGATTGCCGCAGTCGCAAGCGCCGGCTATGGCGCGCGCGCAGTGACGAACGGAGCGGTCGCCAAGGACCAGGAAGCCGCTCGGCGCGAGCGGGAAATGCGTTCCCTGCGCAACGCGCTGGTGCTTGCAGTGGTCCTCACGGTACCGGTCGTGGTGCTCGAAATGGGCAGCCACTTGGTTCCCGCGATCCATATGTTGGCGATGGAGACCATCGGACAGCAGGGTAACTGGTATGTGCAGTTTGCCCTGACGACATTGGTCCTGTTCGGTCCCGGCCTGCGTTTCTTCGTCAAGGGCGTCCCGGTGCTGTTGCGCGGCGGCCCCGACATGAACACGCTGGTTAGCCTCGGCACCGGCGCGGCCTGGGCCTATTCCGTGGTCACCACCTTCGCGCCTGGGCTGCTGCCGGAAGGCACCCATAACGTCTACTATGAAGCGGCGGCCGTGATCGTTGCGCTGATCCTGCTCGGCCGCTGGCTCGAGGCGCGCGCCAAAGGCCGCACGAGCGAGGCGATCAAGCAGTTGGTGGGCCTGCAGGCGAAGACGGCGCAGGTCCTCCGCGACGAAAAGGTGGTGCAGGTTTCCCTCTCCGAGGTGGTTGCCGGCGACATCGTGCGAGTGCGTCCTGGCGAGCGCGTGCCGGTCGATGGCGAAGTGCTCGACGGTTCGTCCTTCATCGACGAGTCCGTGATCACGGGCGAGCCGATCCCGGTCCAAAAGAGCGTGGGCGCGGCAGTCGTCGGTGGCACGATCAACAAGACTGGCAGCATCACCTTCCGCGCCACCAAGGTCGGCGGCGACACCGTGCTGGCACAGATCATCCGCATGGTCGAAGAGGCACAGGGCTCCAAGCTGCCGATCCAGGCGCTCGTCGACCGCGTGACGGGCGTCTTCGTTCCGATCGTCATGGGTATCGCGGCATTGACCTCCGTCGTCTGGCTGGTGTTTGGTCCCGATCCGGCGCTTGCCTTCGCGCTGGTTAACGGTGTTGCGGTCCTGATTATCGCCTGCCCCTGCGCGATGGGTCTCGCCACGCCGACTTCGATTATGGTCGGTACCGGGCGAGCCGCTAGGATGGGGGTTCTGTTCCGCAAGGGCGAGGCGCTCCAGACCCTGAGGGGCGCGAAAGCCATCGCCCTCGATAAGACTGGCACGCTGACGAAAGGTCGGCCCGAACTGACCGAGCTGTCGATGGTTGGCGGGTTCCAGGAGGCCGATGTGCTGTCCTTGGTTGCGGCCGTTGAAGAACGCTCCGAGCATCCGATTGCCGAAGCCATCGTCGCCGCGACGAAGCAGCGCGATCTTACCTTTGGAACCGTTCAGGCCTTCGAGGCGGTGCCGGGCTTTGGCGTCGCTGCGACCGTTGACGGCCGTCAGGTTGAGATCGGTGCGGATCGTTACATGAAGAAGCTCGGCTACGACCTCGCGGAGGTTGAGCCGATCGGCCGGCGCTTGGCGAGCCAAGGCAAGAGCCCGCTCTATGCCGCGATCGACGGCCGGCTGGCGGCGGCGATTGCCGTTACCGATCCGATCAAGCCGACGACACGCGATTCGATCGCGGCGCTGCACCAGCTCGGGATCAAAGTGGCGATGATCACTGGCGACAACGCCGGCACCGCCAACGCCATCGCCACGCAGCTCGGCATCGACGAAGTGATGGCGGAGGTTCTGCCGGACGCCAAGGTCGAGGCGATCAAGGCGCTGCGCCAACGCTTTGGGACCGTGGCCTTTGTCGGCGACGGCATCAATGACGCCCCCGCGCTCGCCGAGGCCGATGTGGGCGTCGCGATCGGGACCGGCACAGATGTCGCGATCGAGGCTGCCGACGTCGTGTTGATGTCGGGCGATCTGCGCGGCGTGGTCAACGCCATCGCTCTCAGCAAGGCGACTATCCGCAACATCCAGCAGAACCTGTTCTGGGCCTTCGCCTATAACGCCAGCCTGATCCCGGTGGCCGCGGGCGTCCTTTATCCGTTCAACGGAACGTTGCTCTCGCCGATCTTCGCGGCTGGCGCGATGGCGGTATCGAGCGTCTTCGTGCTCGGCAATGCGCTCCGTCTGAAGCGCTTCCAGCCGCCGATGATCGCCGACACAGCTCCCGCGATGCGGGCGCACGGACCAATGCTTGTTCCGGCCGAGTGACCGGAGCGAGGCAGCAGTAGGAGTATTTGGAGCATGAACATCGGTGAGGCAGCGAAGCGTTCGGGCGTCAACTCCAAGATGATCCGATACTATGAATCCATCGGATTGACGGAAGCCGCAACCCGGCAGGGATCGGGATATCGCAACTATTCGGACAATGACGTTCATGCGTTGCGCTTTATCCGTCGGGCTCGCGACCTCGGCTTCTCTGTCAAGCAGATCGGCGATCTTCTTGCACTCTGGCGTGATCGGGATCGCAGCAGCGCCGATGTGAAAGCGATCTCGCTCCAGCACGTGCGGGACCTGCAGGACAAAAAGCGGGCCATAGAGAACATGATCGCGACGCTCAGCAACCTCGCTCAGCATTGCCATGGCGACGGACGACCAGACTGCCCAATCCTCGCCACTCTCGCCGATGCGGACGTCGAACCGCGTGAGCCTCAAGCAAAGAGCCGTCCGAGCGCAGCTCCCATCGCTCCACTTGAAAGGGGTCATCCCGGGCGGATGCCCTCCCGTCGGACTTGACCTTGGAAAACGAAGAATAAGCTCCTCGCCCTGCCGCATCATCATCGATGGGGCTGGATCGATTCAAGCCTGACGGCGATGCTGGTTTCTTCGCCAGATCCTTCGAACTCGATTCTTCAATATCTCCGCGGCCGCGCACCGCGTCGCGGAATCATACTCAACTAGCAATGGCGCAAGATCTGCGCATCTGACTGGGCAGTGCCCGATCCGGCAGCCCGTCAAGCTGTGCCCATCGCCGACTTGGGTCGCGGCTTGCGCAATATCATCCCGACCAGATAGAGCGACATGAGCGCTCCGCCGAAGCAGAAGACGGAGATATAGGCGTAGGCAAAGAAAATGTATGTCACCGCAAGAACGCCTACGACCAGCAAGCCGAAGACCTTCACGGCACGGTCGCGCGACAACAGGAATGGAACCGTGACGAGCACCGCGTAAATGACATAGGTTGTTTCGCGCGTCACCACGAAATCGAGGAGATTGACATCCTGGTAGCGGACTGCCCGTGCGAGGAACGTGGTTGTCAACCAGCCCTCGTGCGCGAAATACGGCACGTATTGCAGTGCGCCTAGCATGCCCGCGGCGATGGCGAAGAATAGATAGAGGCTTCGGCGCCGCCCCTCCTCGATGAAGTAGGTCGAGACCGGCGCCCCGACCGGCCAGGCGAGCCAAGTAAAGAACATGTAGGCCAGAGAATACCGCGTCACGAGATCTTGATCACCCCACTGCCCGGCAGTCCATACGAGCCCTTCCGTCGCTTGTTGGACACCGAACAGAAAGGGTAGGGCAGAGATCGCGATGTATCTGCGATTGGTCTGCCAAGTAAGATAGGTGCTCAAGACTCCCGCAGGCATCAGAATGGCAGCGGCTGTGAAGCTCGCTTCTGCAGACAGGCACATCTCAGATCAAATCCTTACAGGACCTTTCCCCGAGATCCTCAGATCATCCTTGAACCCCGGTCCGGAGACGCTTTCAACAATCATGCGAATCGCATCATGCTCGTCCTGGGATCGAATATCGCCTGCGACATGCACGATCCCGCGCTCGACGGTGACAACGGGCTGGGCTGACAGCGCCGAAGCGGCTTCGGCGAGGCGTGCGACAATGGCGCGCCGCACGGCCTCGTCACCTCGGATCTCGGCATCAGGCTTGCCGGTCGCTATGACCTTCAAGAGGTCGGCTCGGCTGACGATGCCGACCAGTCGTTCCTTTCGCATGACCGGCAGGCGCTTGATGCCGTGCTGGTGAATCAGCGCTGCCATCTCGTGCACTGCGGTGTTCTCATCGATTGTGATGACATTCGTCGTCATGACATCGCCGACCTTCCAGCTACGGCTCTTCACGTAGGCTCTGGCCACCGCATCGGCGTCTTGCGAAAGATCGGGGAACGCCTCTGCGGTTCCGATCTCCGCGCGCCGCAGGAGATCGCCCTCGGTCACAATGCCGGCAAGCACGCCATCATCGGTGAGTACGGGAACCCCGCTCACATGTTCAGAGAGCATAATCTGAGCCGCGTGCCAGACGCTGTGCTCCGGACTCACTGTCGTCGGCACCGCTGTCATCAGATCCTTCGCGTTCATCGATCAGCCCACTTCCCTCTGCATTGCGGCATCCGGCATTGAGTATTCTTGAGGTGGTCCCCATTCGCCGGACATTTTGGCGGCTTCGCTAAGCTTGGTTCTGGTGTGTGTCACGCCGCCTTGTTGATGCCGTCGCAGGCCATGTGGACCTCCTCCGGCGTTCTGCCGCCGAGAGCCGAGTGGGGCCTCGTGCGGTTGTAGTAGGTGATCCATCGGCCGATCCCGGCGCGGGCCTCGGACCCGGTCTCGAAGGCGTTGAGGTAGATGCACTCGTATTTCAGGGACCGCCAGAGGCGCTCGATGAACACGTTGTCCATCCACCGGCCGCGGCCATCCATGGAGATCCGCACGCCAGCGTCCAGCAGCACCTTTGCGAAGCGCGGGCTGGTGAACTGGCTTCCCTGGTCGGTGTTGAAGATGCTCGGCCGCCCGAACCGGGACAAGGCCTCCTCCAGTGCCTCGATGCAGAAGTCGGCCTCCATGGTGTTGGAGAGCCGCCAGGAGAGAACCCTGCGGCTGTGCCAGTCCATGATGGCGACCAGATACAGGAATCCGCGCCGCATCGGGATGTAAGTGATGTCGGCGCACCAGACCTGGTCGGGCTCCTCGATCGCCATGGTGCGCAAGAGATAGGGGAAGATGCGGTGCTGCGGGTGGCGCACCGTGGTCTTCGGCCGCTGGTAGATGGTGGCCAGCCCCATGCGGGCCATGAGGCGCCGCACACGCTTGCGCCCAACCTCGTGCCCCTGCCGGCGCAGATGGCGCACCATTTGCCGCGAGCCGTACCACGGCGTCTCGAGAAACTGGCCGTCGATCGCCCGCATAATGGCAAGAGTCTCGGGGCTTTCGATCCGCGGCCCGCCGTAGAAAGCCGACCGGCTGATGCCGACCAGGGCGCACTGGCGCGTGATCGGTAGTCGGGGGTGATCCGGTTCGATCATGTCGCGTTTTGCCCCCACGCTCATCGCCCGGAGGCCCGACGCAAAAAATCCCGTTCCACCACCAGTTGGCCGATCTTGGCATGGAGCTGGTCGATCTCGCTCTCGCGGGCGGCGTCGGCCGCTTCCGCCTTGCCGGAGAACACTGCGGCCATCCCCTCGATGGCCTGCTTCTTCCAAGCGTTGATCATGGTCTGGTGGAGACCATGCTTCGCCGCCAACTGGGCCACCGTCTGTTCCCCGCGCAGTGCCTCCAGGGCCACCTTCGCCTTGAAATCCGATGAATATCGCTTCCTCTTCCCGGTCATCGGGCTCGTCCTTCCGTCAGGCCGAACCAAGCTTAACTCCCTGTCCGGATTTCGGGGACCACCTCATTCTCGGTATCCGGCCCACGTTCTCTACTTGGAATCGGTACAAGCAATCGGGGGCTTTTCCGCCCTTCGTTTCGACACAACGTGGGCCGCCACCGTCAGCGCATATAGGCTTCCGTCGCATAGCGGCGCATCATGCGCTGGCTGTTGAAGGTCGCGCCGATTTTGCTGATCGACTGCTTCATCATCCAGATCCAGCGCGCCCTGTCATTGCAATAGAGCGGAAGAACGACGGACTGCAGCTTGTCGAGAAGCGCCGAGGCGTCTCCTGCTCCTGGCGGATGTCCTTCGATTGCCCATCCGGTGACTCCCTCGATCCACCCTTCAATCCACCAGCCGTCAAGGACACTGAAGTTCAACACGCCGTTCAGCGCCGCCTTCATCCCGCTCGTGCCTGAAGCCTCCAGAGGCGGAAGTGGCGTATTCAGCCATATGTCGCTGCCAGAAACCATCGCAGCACCAAGTTTCATGTCGTAGCCGGGCAGGAAGGCCACGGGTACGACACCGGCAAGACGCTCGATGTACCGGTGAAAGCTCTCGATCAGCCGATGCCCGGGTTCATCGCGCGGGTGAGCCAGACCGGCCAGGACGACCTGGAACGGTTGGTCCTGGGCAATTGCCATCAATCGTTCGAGGTCGCTGAAAAGCAAATCCGGTCGCTTATAGGCCGTCATCCGCCGCGCAAGCCCGATAAGCGGAATATCCGCATGCATTAGCGTGCCGGTTGCATTCCTGACGTAATCGATGAGTTCGGATTTTGCCACCTGGTGGGCGTTCCACACATCCTCATCAGCCAATTGGTCCGCAAAGGCCAGGATCTCGGGCTCGTGGGCCCAATGCGGGAACCGCGCCACATGGAGTTCCGCCAGTGCCCGATGAGTCCAGGTGTGAGGATGAACACCATTGGTGATCGAGCGTATTTGATAGCCCGGAAACATCTTCCGGGTAGTCTCTGCGTGCCGCCGCGCCACGCCGTTGACGTAGCCGCTCAGATTGAGGGCAAGCTGCGTCATATTGAGACGGTCCAGCCCGGCCAGTTTCTTCAGCTCGTCGAGTTCCAGGTAATCCCCCAGGACGCTGTCGACGAGAGCGTAGTCGAACTTGTCAAAACCCGCCTCGACCGGAGTATGGGTCGTGAATACGCATTTCTCCCGAACAACGGCGCGATCGTACAGACTTCCCCCCGGAGCGAGGTCGTCGGACGCTCGCCGCGTTTCCCGAAGCAACTGCAGCGCAAGAAGCGCCGCATGTCCCTCGTTCAAATGGTAGGTCCGGATCGAGAAGCCGAGCGCGCGCAACGCGAGCAGGCCTCCGATTCCGAGCACGATGTCCTGCTTCAGCCGATAGACATCGTCACCGCCGTAGAGGCGGTCGGTTATTTTCCTGTCCTCAGCAGCGTTCTGGTCGAGGTCGGTGTCCAGCAGCAACACCGGAACGGCATGCCCGATCGGGCATTCCAGGCGGTAGAGCCTCGGCTGGATCCAGACGCTCCGCCCTTCAATGGAAATGGCCACCATGGCGGGAAGCGGATGTGTCGAGTCAGTTGGCGTCCACGGATTCGGCTTATCGATCTGCGCGCCATCGGCGCTCAGCTCCTGATGAACATAGCCTTCTCGGCTGAGCAAGGTCAGGAAGACCATCGGGAGGTTGAGATCAGCCGCTGAGCGGGCAGTGTCGCCGGCCAGGACGCCAAGCCCGCCGCTATAGGTGCGAATGTCTGGGCGGAGCGCGATCTCCATCGAAAAATACGCAACAGTCGTATGATGGAGGAAGGGCTCGAGGGCTTTCACGACGGTCCCCTATTCCCGTTCCTGGCCGGACATCACCGCAGCCCGACATTGCATGCGGGCTCGAACGCGGCCAAACCTGCTGCCTGCGATCGCCGGCCAAGGGCAGAGCACTCCGAGATCACGTTGCAGTATGCTCTGCCATGGATCTTGCCCGAACCGGCCGATGAGCACTATGAGGCCTTCTTCGCAGCCGCGGCGCTTTTCGGAGCACGTTTGCTCTCGGGTTCTGTCGATGTGACCTCGGCCTCGGCTCGCAGCCAATGCTCCAGATCGCAGCCATTCGGGCTGCCTTCGTCCACCCAGATCTCATATGCGCGGTGCTCGATCTTCAGCTTGAGAGCGCTGTCGGCAGACGTTTCCGGCTCTGTGCTCATCGTCTCATCTCTCCTTTTCGCGAGACATCGAGCCCGCCCAATACAGCTCTCCTGCGTTCCGCCGCGTGTCATTGATGCAGGTTAAAGATGGGCTCGGGCTCACCCAGCCCGAAGCCAAATGCGAAATGCGAGATGCAGCTTCGATGCTACCCGCTCCGGCGTGATCGGAGATCCGACAGAGTCCATCGCTTGTATTTGATTTTCATGTCTCGGCGCAATGTTGGGAAGAATCGACTTCGTGATTTCTTACGCAAAACTAAAAATGCGTTCCTGACGAAGCCTTACGGCAAGCCAACTCCCTAATCGCAATTAAGTTCTGGGCAGCCCCTGGTGGCTCGGCCTGTCCCCTCGAAGTTCATTTTCGATCGGACTCGATGCAGCGACGCGCCCGGCACGGTAGGGGACTTTCCGTACGCAACCTTGATTTGAGTTAAAGTTTGCGCCTCCCCGGACGCGCATCGTTCCCAGCGGGCGAGCGGTCGGATGGCACTATTGTCGGCGAGAGTAGTGTCTGCCCTGACGCTCAAAGAAGCTTCGATCGGTTATATGGCTTGGCTTATGATCTTAACCCGATTGGCCCGTTACGGACGAGAGAAGTACGGGAATGCGACTGATGGAGAATGAAAACAAGACTCCCGCCAAACGGGCGTTCAAATTCGATATCCTGTACTTTATCGCGGTTTTCTTCGCCGTTCTGCTTATTCGGGATTTGCTGGTTGGCCAGAACCACCTGAAGGTCATCCCTTACAGCGAGTTCCAGAGCCTGGTTGAAAAAGACGGCGTCACTGACCTGGTGGTTGGGCCGACCCAGATCACCGGTACTCTTAAACAGCCCGTCGACAAGGACGCGCCTCAGCATTTTTCGACCGTTCGCGTCGATCCCCAGATCGCTGAGGTCCTGATGCGCCGGAGTATTTCCTTCTCCGGGCAACCGGCGCCCGGCCTCTTCGAAAACCTGCTGTCGTGGCTCATGCCGGCGGCGATGTTCGTGCTGATCTGGATGTTTTTGTTGCGCCCGATGATGGCGGGGCAGCACGGCGGTCTGATGGGCATCGGTCGCAGTCGCGCCAAGGTCTATGCCGAGAAGGGTGTGAAGGTGACATTTGCGGATGTCGCGGGCGTCGATGAAGCCAAGCAAGAGCTTGCCGAAGTCGTCGGATTTTTGAAAGATCCCGCGACCTATGGCCGGCTCGGTGCACGGATCCCCAAGGGTCTGCTCCTCGTCGGACCGCCCGGAACGGGTAAGACGCTTCTGGCGCGTGCCGTCGCCGGGGAATCGGGTGTTCGCTTCTTCTCGATCACGGGCTCTGAATTCGTCGAGATGTTCGTCGGCGTCGGAGCCTCGCGCGTGCGCGACCTGTTCCAGCAGGCGCGCGAGCAGGCTCCGGCCATCGTCTTCATCGATGAGCTCGACGCGCTGGGCCGCGCGCGCGGCATCGATGTCCCTGGAGGCGGACACGACGAGAAGGAGCAGACGCTCAATCAGCTGCTCGCCGAGATGGACGGTTTCGATCCGAGCGTTGGGATCGTCGTCCTGGCGGCGACCAACCGGCCGGAGATCCTCGATCCGGCGCTGCTGCGGGCCGGCCGCTTCGATCGCCAGGTTCTGGTCGATCGTCCTGATCGTCAGGGCAGAATCGACATTCTGAACGTGCATCTGAAGAAGATCAGCGTGGCACCCGAGCTCGACGTTGCGGCGCTCGCGGCGCTCACACCAGGCTTTACCGGCGCCGATCTGGCCAATCTCGTCAACGAGGCCGCGCTTGTCGCCACTCGCCGCGGCGCGAGCGCCACCGTCCTCGACGATTTCACACAAGCCGTCGAGCGCATCGTCGCCGGACTTGAAAAGAAGAGCCGGATCCTTATTCCGCGTGAGCGCGAGATCGTCGCCCATCACGAAATGGGACATGCGCTCGTTGCCATGGCGCTGCCACAGACGGACGTGGTCCAGAAGGTCTCGATCATCCCGCGTGGTATCGCGGCCCTTGGCTACACGTTACAGCGTCCGACCGAGGATCGGTTCCTCATGAGCCAGTCCGAGCTGCAGGATCGCATGGCGGTTCTGCTGGGCGGTCGAGCTGCAGAAAGCTTGGTGTTCGACGAGATTTCGACGGGCGCAGCGGATGATCTCGTCAAGGCGACGGACATCGCGCGCAACATGGTGGTTCGGTTCGGCATGTCGAAGGAGCTTGGGCAGGTCGCCTACGAGCCGGAGACGGGCAGCTTCCTGGTCGGCCAAACCCCGGTTTGGCGCCCGCGCACCTACAGCGACGAGACAGCCGAAGCGATTGATCACATGGTGAAGGACCTGATCGATCGGGCCTTCCAAAAGGCCCACTCGATCCTTGAGCGCAACCGGTCGGTGCTCGACACCAGCGCGCGCGAGCTTCTTGCTCGCGAGACGCTCGGCCCCGACGATCTCGCCAAGCTGACCATGGGTCTTGAGCGCGAGGCGCCGCGGAAGCCCGGCCTCGCTCGGGTCGAATGATGCGGATCGGAAATCGCCGGATTGGCCTGCTCGACGGGCGCTCGCTGTTTATGGGAATCTAAGGTGCGCAGATCGTCCGTTGTTGTCGTTGCCGTATTGGTCGCCACCGCTGTGGCTGGCGCCTATGTCTATTGGCTCGGCACCCAAAACCGCGTGCCTGCGGGGTTGGCGCGGGTGAATGGAAGGATCGAGGTTGAGCGGGTCGACATCACCAGCAAATACGCCGGCCGTCTGGCTGAGGTGATGGTGGACGAGGGGGTCAACGTCAGCAAGGGTGATGTGCTCGCCCGGCTCGATACGAGCGAGATCCAGGCGCAATTGACGGCGGCGAGAGCCGCCGTGCACCGCAGCCACCAGAACGTGGCCAGTGCTGAAGCGAGTGTTGCGCTGCGCGAGGCTGAACTGAATCTCGCGCAGATTGAGCTCCAGCGTGTCGTCGATCTCATGCGGACGAATACCTCGACGCAGGCCGAACATGATCGCCGAACGGCGCAACGTGACATCTCAAGAGCCTCGCTGCAGACGGCGAAAGCCGCCGTCGAGGATGCCAAAGCCTCGGTTCAGGTCGCCGAGGCGCAGGCTAGCCAAATCGAAGCCGCCATCGCCGACATGACCTTGAGGGCTCCGGTATCCGGTCGGGTCGAGTACCGTCTGGCACGAACCGGAGAGGTTGTCGGCGCCGGAGGGCGGGTCTTGACCGTGTTCGACCTCTCGGATGCGCACATGACGATCTATTTGCCGACGGCGTCGGCTGGTCGTGTGGCCGTCGGTTCGCAAGCGCGGCTCGTGCTGGATGGTCCTGGCGGCTATGTCCTGCCGGCGACCGTGTCGTTCGTCTCCGCCGACGCGCAGTTCACGCCGAAATTCGTCGAGACGGCGAACGAACGCGAAAAGTTGATGTATCGCGTCAAGCTGCATCTCGATCCGGCCCTGGTCGCCTCCGAGCGGGGATATGTGAAGGCAGGCATGACCGGCGACGCCTATGTCCAGGTCACGGGCGATGCGCGTTGGCCGGACGAGCTTGCGCCGAGGCTGCCCAATGGAGGTTGAGCCCGCAGCAACCGTCAGCCTGTCGGGTGTCCATCACGCCTATGGGAAGGTGATCGCGCTTCGCGATCTCGCGCTTTCGATTGGAACTGGCTGCAAGCTTGCCATAGTCGGTCCTGACGGGGTCGGTAAGTCGACGCTTCTCGGGCTCATCGCGGGCGTGCGGCGCATTCAGCGCGGCTCCGTGAGCGTGCTGGGCGGCGACATGGCGTCGGCCCCGCACCGCAATGAGGCCGCGCCTCGGATCGCCTATATGCCGCAAGGCCTGGGGCGCAACCTCTACCCGACCCTCTCAGTGATTGAGAACATCGACTTTTTCGCACGGCTCTACGGCCAGCCGACGGAACGGCGGCACCGGCGCATTGATGAGCTCATGCGGGTCACCGGGCTATTCCCCTTTGCCGACCGGCCGGCTGGAAAATTGTCGGGCGGGATGAAACAGAAGCTCGGGCTGTGCTGCGCGCTGGTGCATGATCCCGATGTTCTCATCCTCGACGAGCCGACGACGGGCATTGATCCGCTGTCGCGCCGCCAGTTCTGGATGCTGATCGCGCGTATCCAGGCCGAGCGGCCGGCCATGACGGTGATCGTGGCGACAGCCTATATGGAGGAGGCGGGCGAATTTGATCGCATCGTCGCAATGGATGATGGGGCGATCATCGCCGACGGCAGCCAGGCAGAGCTTCTCGCCCGTACCGGCTCCGCCACGCTCGAGCAGGCATATATCGAGCTTCAGCGCCCGGAGCGGCGTGGTGCGCGCGCAGCACCATCCGTGCCGCGTCTTGAGCCGGATGGCGGGCCGCCGGCCATTGTGGCCGAAGGCCTCACGATGCGCTTCGGCGATTTCACTGCGGTCAACCATGTGAGCTTTCGGATCGAACGGGGCGAGATCTTCGGCTTCCTTGGCTCAAATGGCTGCGGCAAGACAACCACTATGAAGATGCTAACCGGGCTGCTGCCGGCGACGGAAGGACACGCCGAGCTCCTGGGAAAGCCGGTCGACGCGCGTGATATTTCTACCAGGACGCGGATCGGCTACGTCTCGCAAACCTTTTCATTGTACGAAGAGCTCTCCGTGCGGGGCAATCTCGAACTGCACGGGCGACTCTGTGGCATCGACGGCAAGGAGCTTGTCCAACGTGTCGAGGAAGCTCTCTCTCGCTTCGAGCTCACTGATGTTGCGGAAACCCTGCCGGACGCGTTGCCGTTGGGGATACGCCAGCGGCTTCAGCTGGCGGCGGCGTGCCTGCATCGGCCGGACGTCCTCATCCTCGATGAGCCAACTTCAGGCGTCGATCCAGCGGCCCGCGACCGCTTCTGGAGCCTTCTGGTGGAGATGTCGCGACGCGACGGTGTCACCATCTTCATCTCGACGCACTTCATGAACGAGGCCGAACGCTGCGACCGCATCTCTCTCATGCATGCGGGTCGGGTGCTGGCCGTCGGCGCGCCGCACGACCTTCAGACCGCGCGCGGCGCGGAGAGCCTCGAAGACGCCTTCATCGCCTACTTGGAAGACGCGGCCGCGACGGGACCTGATACTGAGGCCGCCAATGGCGCGGCCCGGTTCGTTGAGCCGGCTGCGTCTGGTCTCGAAGATGGCTCCATCATGCCGCTGAGATTGCGCCTGGCCTCTGTGAGACGAATCTGGACGTTTGCGCGACGCGAGGCGCTGGAGCTCAGCCGGGACCGCATCAGGCTGGCCTTCGCGCTGCTCGGGCCACTCCTGCTCATGGCTGCCTTCGGCTACGGGATTTCATTCGACATCGAGGGCTTGCGCTACGCTGTACTCGATCGCGACCAATCGCTGGAAAGCCGGTCGTTTCTCGACCAGTTCTCGAACTCCCGGTACTTCATAGAGCAAGCAAGGCTTGACGATGAGTTCGGGATCGATCGGCGCCTGCGCGCCGGCGAGCTGAAATTTGCCGTCGACATCCCGCCCGGCTTCGGTCGCGATCTGTTGCAAGGTCGCCGTCCTGAAGTCGGGTTCTGGCTCGACGGCGGCAACACGTTCCCCGCCGAAACCGCCCGCGCCTATATCCTGGGGACGGTTCAGACCTATGCCGGCGAGCTTGCACGCGGCTCGCGCAATGCCAATGGACGACCAGCGGAGACGCTGCGGGTCGAGCCCAGGTTTCGCTACAATCAGGATTTCCGCAGCGTCTTCGCGATCACCCCCGGCTCGATCATGCTGCTGCTAATCATCTTTCCCGCCATGCTGACAGCCCTCAGCGTCGTCCGGGAGAAGGAGATGGGCTCGATCGCGAACGTCTATGCGTCTCCGGTGACCGTGAGCGAATATCTGCTCGGCAAGCAGCTCCCCTATGTCGCGATCGGGATCTTGAGCTATCTCAGCCTTCTTGCCTTCGCCGGCGGTGTCCTGGGCGTCGTGCCGAAAGGCTCGATGCTGGCGCTCTCCGTGGCAGCCCTCGTCTATGTCTTCGCCGCCACGGCCTTCGGCCTACTGGTATCGGCATTCGTTTCGACCCAGGTGGCTGCGATTTTCGGGACCGCCATCCTTACGGCGATGACGGGGGCTCACTACTCGGGATTCTGGATCCCAGCCTCCTCGCTCGAGGGCCCCGGGCGCATCATGGGCTTGTCGTTCCCTGCGCTCTGGTTCCAGACGATTAGCCTCGGGGTGTTCGCCAAGGGGCTCGATACGGCGGCCTTCACGCACGAGCTCACTGTTCTGGTGGGTTTCGCGCTGGCGTTCCTGCTGCTCGCGAGGCTGTTGATCCGCAAGCAGGGAGCCTGATGATGCGACGGTGGATGGAGAACGCCTTCCGTCTCGGCATCAAGGAGTTCGCAAGCCTTTCGCGCGACGTCGTGATGGTGGTGCTCATCGCTTACGTCTTCACCTTTGCTGTCTACTCCGAAGCGACAGCCATGCGGACGGATGTCAATGATGCTAAGGTGGCCGTCATCGACGGCGATCGCTCGGCTCTATCGAGTCGGATTAAGGATGCGCTGCGGCCACCCTATTTTCGCCCACCGGCCGACATCGATCGCTCGAGCCTCGATGGCCTGATGGACAAGGGCGCCTTCACCTTCATTCTGGACATCCCGCCTGGGCTGGAAGCCGACTTCCTGGCCGGTCGCAGCCCGGTCATCCAGCTCAATGTCGACGCGACCAGCATTTCCCTGGCCGGGGTCGGTACGGCCTATATTCAGGAGATAGTCGCACAGGAGACAACGAGCTTCCTCAAGCAAGCCCCTGCCGCAACGCTCGCTCCGGTCAGAGCCGTGATCCGCGCCCTATTCAACCCGAATCTCGAAGCGATCAGCTTCACGGCGAGCATGGGCGTCATCAACAACGTCACCATCCTCGCCATTATTCTGGTCGGGGCCGCAGTGATGCGCGAAAGAGAGCATGGTACGATTGAGCATCTTCTCGTGATGCCAGTGAGCGCGAGCGAGATCATTGCCGGAAAGATCTGGGCGAACGGGCTTGTCATCCTTCTAGCGGCCGCCTTCTCGCTTCATGTCGTGGTCGAAGTCGTTCTAAGTACATCGATCGTCGGCTCGATCGAACTGTTTCTCGCAGGGGCGGCAATCTATCTCTTCGCCGTGACGTCGCTCGGCATTCTGCTCGCCACGGTCGCGAATTCCATGCCGCAATTTGCGCTCCTTTCCATCCCGGTATTTGTCTTGATGTTCCTGCTGTCCGGCTCCTTCACGCCATTCGAGAGCATGCCGCAAGCGCTTCAGGTGATCATGGACCTCTCGCCGTCCACGCATTTCGTGCGCTTTGCGCAAGCGGTGCTCTACCGTGGCGCAGGCATCGATGTGGTTTGGCGCGACCTTCTTATCATGGCCGGCCTCGGCGCAGCCTTTGTCGCGATTGCGCTCCATCGCTTCAAGGCCATGCTGACGCGCCAGTCGTGAGCATGGCCATAGGTGACATCGCTGCGTGCCAATGTGAAGCGTCCGCAAAGGCAATCGCGAGATCACAGGGATTGGGCTGTTGCCCGCCGCGCAGACATCCCGTCGCTCGAAGCCTTCAATACGCGCGAGCGAAGATCTTCGCTGAGCGCTCGTGTCATCGTCCTCCTGATCAATGTGGACGATGAATCAGTCAACCGGAACACGGAGTCTGGGAGGCATCGCATGCAAGAACGATGCGCGCCCTAAGGATGCCGGTCCTTAATCGAGATTAAAGATGCCTGACCGGCCCATCGGCTAACCTTAGACAATCACGAAGTGGGAGGGCATGAGCGGCATGAGGCGAAAGCGCCCTGCATGCAGCCCTCTGTCGTCATGTCCCCAAGCAGGAGCCATCGGAATGACCACCACCTCTGTCGATCAGACCAAGACGACCCACGAGCATTCGGTTCCGAATGCCTCGTCCTGTTGCGGGGGCCATGCCGGCGCAGAAGCCACGGAGAAAACGAATGCTCATGGCTCCTGCGGAAATCACGAACGCGCGGCGGTGCCCGCCACGGCCGTGCCAGCGAGCGATCAAGACCATTCGGTCTCCAGCGTCGGTCATCATCAGAAGAAGTCCGGCTGCTGCACCGGCAGCTGACAGCGCGATCCGTGAACGAGTGGATGGTTGTAGTCGGGCATCCGCTCCGACTTCGACAGGAGACGACGATTGTGAAGACCACAACAATTGACGTGGAGCAATTTTTCGATGTGCTCGATCCGCTCGTGGTCGAAAAGCACCTGCGTCGGCTGCCAGGTGTCACCTCCGTCGCCGTCAACTTCGCATCCGGCACGGCTACGGTCAGCTTTGACGAAAGACGCATCAGTCTGGAAGCCATCCAAGCGGAGGTGAGCGCCTGCGGCTTCCATTGCCGCGGCGAGGTGGTTCCAAGGCATCAGTGCGTGCCGAACGAGACGACCGTGCCCCCGGCGCATGCGGCAGCGCTGCATCACCATGATGCCGGTCACCCGAGTCACGGGGCGCATCCGGCCACCGGGACGCAGGACAAAGCGGTGCCGATCTCCCATGATGCCATGGCCCATGAGATGGGCCATGGCGCGGGAATGGACATGCAGGGCATGGTCCGGGATATGCGCAATCGGTTCTGGGTCGCGTTGATTTTCTCGGTTCCGATATTTCTGCTGCAGCCGATGGGCATGGATTTCCTGCGCATCGATCCGCCATTCGGTCTCGATCGTGAAATCCTGCTTTTCGTTCTTGCGAGTGCCGCGATCCTCTATCCGAGCTGGCCCTTCGTCGTCGCGGCGATCCGCGCGCTGCGCAACGGCGTGCTCAACATGGCGGTATTGGTGCTGCTCAGTGTTGGCACGGGCTACCTGTTCAGCGTCGGCTCGACTTTTTTCTTCAAGGGCCAGCAGTTCTACGAGGCTGTTTCTGTTCTGCTGGTATTCATCCTGCTGGGACACTGGCTTGAGATGCGTGCACGAGCCGGCGCGTCCGAGGCAATCCGTCAGCTCATGGACCTCGCGCCGCCCAAGGCCACAGTGCTCAGGGGCGGCGTCGAGATCGAGATCCCAACCGCCGAGGTACTGCTCGGCGATACGGTCATTCTGCGTCCCGGCAACAAGATCCCTGTGGACGGCGAGGTTTTCGAAGGTCGCTCCGACGTCGATGAATCGATGTTGACGGGCGAGTCGATGCCGGTCTCGAAGAAGCTGGGCGACATGGTCATCGGAGCCACCATCAACAAGAGTGGCAACTTGCGCTACAAGGCGACGAAGGTGGGCGCCGACACAGCCCTCGCCCAAATCGTAAAGCTTGTCCAGGAAGCGCAGAATTCCAAAGCGCCGGCGCAGCTTCTCGCCGATCGGGCCTCGCAATGGCTGGTGCTCGCGGCGATCCTGATCGGTCTCGTCACCTTCGCGGTCTGGTATTTCTGGATCGGTCAGACCCTCCTCTTCGCGCTGACGCTGACCATCACCGTCTTTGTCATCGCCTGTCCCGATGCACTCGGACTTGCCACGCCGATGGCGGTCATGGTGGGAACCGGGCTCGGCGCCATGAACGGCATCCTGTTCAAGAACGCTTCCGCGCTGGAAGATGCTACCAAGCTCGATGTCATCGTTTTCGACAAGACCGGCACACTGACCATGGGGCAGCCGCGTGTGGTCGACGTGATTGCGGCAGGCCACGCGTTGCCGGATGAGGTGCTTCGCATAGCGGCCGCTGTCGAGCACGGTTCGGATCATCCCCTCGCGCTGGCGATCATCGAGCGCGCCGAAGGGCTCACTGTGCCGGACGCGCAGTCGTTCCTCAATCTCGAGGGGAAAGGTGCTCGCGCAGAGATCGAGGGTCAAACGACGTTCCTCGGCAATCGCCGGCTCATGGACGAAGAAAAGATCGGCCTTGACGAACTCGCCGATGCGGCAGAGCAGTTGAAGGGTGCCGGCCGAACCGTGGTTCACGTGGCCCGTGGTGGCCGCCTTCTCGGCCTCGTCGCGATCGCCGACGCTCCGCGCCCCACCGCCCAGGCGACGGTAGCCAAGTTGCGCGAGCGTGGCGTGCAGGTCGCCATGCTGACCGGCGATAACGCCGGCACAGCGAAGCGAATTGCCGCAACTCTTGGCATCGACATGGTGCTGGCCGATGTACTGCCCGGCCAAAAGGCGGCGAAGGTTCAGGAGCTGCAGGCTCAAGGCCACAAGGTTGGCATGGTTGGCGACGGCGTCAACGACGCTCCCGCACTCACGCAGGCAGACGTGGGGTTCGCCATCGGTGCGGGAACGGACGTCGCCATCGAGAGCGCCGACGTCGTGTTGATGAAGAGCGATCCATACGACATCGTCGGCGCCATCGAACTCTCCCGCGCGACCCTGCGCAAGATGCACCAAAACCTGTGGTGGGCGGTGGCCTACAATGTCATAGCCTTCCCGCTCGCAGCGGGCGTGCTCTACCCAATGCTCCTGAGCCCAGAAATCGCCGCTCTCGCCATGTCTGGCAGCTCGGCTCTGGTGGCGATCAACGCACTGATGCTCAAGCGCACACGGCTGGCCGGCATCACGCGCGGTACCAGCGTCCAAAGTAGTCCGACGGAGACCGCGGTTGAGGCAGCGGCGTGATCGCGGTGAACGCCTTCCAACCACTGCGATGGTGGATGATGTTCTCATTGCTGTTGGCAATGTTTACGATTTCCGTGGGCTATGGGTTCCTTCTGCCGATACTTCCGCTTGCGATTGAACGGATCGCAGGAACGACGGAACCTACGGTCCTATCACGGCATACCGGCATGCTGACCGGAACCTACACCATCGCGCTGTTCTTGTTCGCACCACTATGGGGCCGCCTTGCCGATCGGCATGGTAGCCGTCCCGTGCTGCTCGCGGGACTGATGGGGTTCTCCCTGACGCTGGCACTGTTTGGGCTCGCCAATGGCCTCCCGTTGCTCTATTTCGGCCGCTTTCTGAATGGGTTGTTCTCGGCTTCCATTGTACCCGCAGCCTATGCCCTTATCGGCGACTATGCTCGCACAAAGGAATGGCGCGCCCGCCGCTTTGCTCTGCTTAACATTGCCGGTGCCATCGGCTTCCTAGTCGGGCCGATGCTGGGAAGCTTCACCGTCGTCGTCGCCCGCGAACTCTTCCCAAGCTCAGGCGAGGTCGCAGTTTCCGTTTCACCCTACTTAGCCACATCAGGCTTTTCGCTCCTGGTGGCGCTGGCAGTATGGTTCTTCGTGCCCGACGCCACGGAGCGCGACATAAATAAGGAAGGAATTGCAACCGGACCGGAGGGCCGCGCCGCCCTTCCACGCCTCCTTGTCATTTCGTTCGTGACCGCCGCGGCTGTGGGCGCCTTCGAAGTTGGCCTCTCGCTTCGCGGAATGCAAGTTCTCGACATGAGTACCTATCAGATCGGGCTCATGTTCAGTGTGTGCAGCCTCGTCATGTTGGTCGCCCAAACGATCGTCTTCTCACCGTTCGTGAAGCCGGAGACCACACGCTGGTTCCTCATGCCCGCTCTCGCTGTGTTGGCAACGAGCGTCGCGGCCGTGCCGTTTGCCTCAGCGCCCGCGTCCACTGCCTTCGTCGTGGGGGCGATCGCGGCCAGCGCTGGCATCCTCTCCCCCATTGCGACGTACTGGATTTCGCTCAGTGCCGGGGAAAGGCAAGCAGCGGAATTGGGCCGCCAGACTGCGGCTGCGAGTCTCGGCCAAGCCGCCGGATCGGCCGCCGGCGGTCTGCTGTTTGGCGTTTCCTTCGTGCCGAACGCGCCTTTCACGCTCGCGGCCCTCGCCGTGCTGGGAGGCTTCGTCGCAAGTCTGGGTATCCCGGGCCTACTGGCACGGGTGAACGGTCCCGCCGCTCTTGAAGCGGCGCGCTGACGGATCTCGGCGACTTGAAATCGCGATTCAGCGAGAGAACGTAAGTGATGAATTGGCGAGCCAAAGATGTCCGACTGAATTGGATGGGCTCTCCGCTGAAGGCCTGTCAAATTGGCAGGCAGCTACGCTTCCGTAGTGTGAATTGCAGCGGTCGATACGTCGGCATGCGACAAATCTCATGAATAGGATTTCGAGATGGGCAAGAACGAAAAACGCGAGGCTACCGGCCAAGCACTTCACGAACTCCAGGTGGATTTGGCGCGTCTTCAGAAGCACCTCATCAAATCCAGCAAGAAGGTTCTCGTGATCTTCGAAGGGCGGGACGCCTCCGGCAAGGATGGAACGATAAAGCGAATCGTTGAGCATCTCAGCCCGCGCGAGACGCGCGTGGTCGCGCTGGGCAAGCCGTCCGACCGCGACCAGAAGTCCTGGTATTTTCAACGTTGGGTGCCGCACCTGCCGGCAGGCGGGGAAATCGTGCTGTTCAACCGCAGTTGGTACAACCGCGCTGGAGTCGAGCGGGTGATGGGGTTCTGCAGTAACGAGGAATATGACGAGTTCCTCATGACGGCCCCGCTGTTCGAACAGCTGCTCGTCCATTGTGGCGTCACCATTCTCAAGTACTATTTGGATATCTCGCGAACTGAACAAAAACGCCGGCTAAGAGATCGACGGGACGATCCACTCAAGCAGTGGAAGCTGAGCCCCATCGACGACACAGCGACGAAGCACTGGGACGACTATAGCGCAGCTCGGAACGAGATGCTGGCTCGCACGCACACTCCATTTGCGCCCTGGACAGTCGTGCGCGCAGATGAAAAGTCAGTGGCGCGGCTTAATGTCATCCGAGATCTGCTGACGCGCTTCGACTTCGACGGTAAGGACCGTGCTCGCGACCTTCCCGACCCCAATGTCGTGTTTCTGTATGACAAGGCGGCGGTTACGAACGGCCTAATCGCGGAGTAATTGTTTCGAAATAGAGCTGCCACTAAGCAATGCTGCAACGTCCCGCCGCCTCTCCACGAAGTGTAGAAAAACGCGCGGATCGATTGGACGTACGATCCGCAAGCAGCCCACCCGGCACCAAAGAGTAATGGCGCCTTCAACACCCCCACGCTGATGGGAGCAGAAGCCATAGGCATTCTCGATGTCGTCGAGCTTGTAGCGGTGGGTGATCAGCGCCGTTACATCGATCCGACCAGACGCAATCACGTCCAGAAGCCGCCGTATCCGCTCCTTGCCGACCGGACCAACGGCGTGGCGATCTTGTGATCTCCGAGCCCCCAGCAAAGGCCCTAAGCGGGATCCGAAGGTCGGGCGAGTAGACGCCGGGCTCGGAAGAGTACCGCCCGGCCGCAGCGCGCGCAGCGCAGCCTCGACCGTTGCCAAGGTTCCCAAGGCCTCGTTCGCGACGTCGGCCGTTCGTGATCCTCATCAACTCCTCGACACGGTCTGCATTCTTGAAGTCGAAGACGAAGCCCGCGCCAAGCATCTGCCACACGGCCAAGCGAAGCATTGATCAGAGTTAATGAACTGTCGAGCATTTGCAAAGGTAGCCCCATTTTGCCAGAATTTTCGGGGCACCCAGGCCGTCGTTGCGGCTGCGCTCATCGGCGATCGATTGAAGCCAACATCGAATGCTGGAGTTTAACCCCAATCAAAGAATGCGCCCGCCCTGCGAGGTTGATTGGCATTCAACCGTCGTCGTCTGTGTGGGGCCGAGAATGAGCATCCCATCCGATCCTTCGTCTGCCTCCACCGTCTCTGAGAGGCGCCAATCGATTGATATCGAAGCGAGTCGATCAAGCCCAATTCGGTCGCTCAAGAAAATCAGAACGAATGCGACAATGCTCATGCTGCGCAAGATGCTCGCGCAGATCATCCACAACGGCAGATTAACCGTGATCGGGCCGAACGGAGGCGTTCATCACATCGGTAGCGGAACTCCGTCCATTGCGATTCGGATCGTGGATCCAGCTGTGATTCCGCGGCTGCTCCTCAATCCAGATCTTGCCCTCGGCGAAGCCTACATGGATGGCGCATTGTTGGTGGTCGATGGGGATATCTACGGCTTTCTTGATCTCTGCTTTTCAAACCTCGGCTGGGGCAGTGGCCAAGGGGTAAGGCGCGCGCGTGCAATCCTGAGCCGTCTCATCCGACGCTTTGCTCAGCACAATCGCATCTCAGTCTCACGTGCGAATGTCGCGCACCACTACGATCTCTCGGACACGCTCTACGAGCAATTTCTCGACGCAGACCGTCAGTATTCCTGCGCGTATTACAATTCGAGTGGCGACACACTGGAGTGTGCACAAGAACAAAAGAAGCGGCACCTGGCGGCGAAGTTGCTACTGAGCTCAGGACAGCGGATCCTCGACATTGGATCGGGGTGGGGTGGGCTTGGCCTCTATCTCGCCCGGGCTGCCGACGTTGATGTTACTGGCCTGACATTGTCGACTGAGCAACACGCATACTCCGAACGACGCGCTGCCGAAACCGGCTTGGGGAACCGGGTGAGATTCTTGCTGAAGGACTATCGCCAAGAAGAAGGACGATACGACCGCATCGTGTCCGTCGGCATGTTCGAGCATGTCGGCGTGGGGCATTATCGCGAATACTTCAAGAGGGTCAGGAAACTCCTCACTGACGAGGGAGTGGCTGTGATCCATACGATCGGGCGCACTGACGGTCCCGGTGCTGCCAATGCTTGGATCAACAAGTACATCTTTCCGGGCGGATACATCCCGGCGCTGTCGGAGGTTCTGCCCGCCATCGAGCAGGCGGGGCTGTACGTCACCGACATCGAGATACTGCGGCTACATTATGCAGAAACGCTGAAGGCGTGGCGGCATCGCTTCATGACAAACCGTGAGCACGTCGCGAAAATCTACGACCAGCGGTTCTGTCGCATGTGGGAATTCTACCTGGCCAGTTGCGAAGCAGCCTTTCGTCATGGCGGCCTGATTAATTTCCAGATTCAGGTGAGCAAGCGCCTCAGTGCCGTGCCGTTGACCCGCGATTACATCCAGGACTGGGAGCGATTGCGCAGGGTTGATGCGGCGGATGTCGATGCGCCTGTTCAATCTGTTGCCCATCCAGCGAAAAGCGGAGGGCTTGCACGGTGACCCTCGTTCGCTCCCTCCTCTTCGATCTGACATTTTATTCGTGTACAGTCTTTCTGTCTGTCCTCGCAATGCCAGCGCTTCTCGTCTCGTAGCGCGCGGCAGCGCGCGTTTCCGAGCTATGGGCGAGCATTTCCCTGTTACTGCTTCGGTCACGCATCGCACTCGGTCTTGCCGTGCTGGTGCTCGTGGTGCCGCGGCTCGCCAGGAATGCTCCTCGGCTCTCTACCCGCGTTGGGACCAAGCCAGAGGGTCCAGAACCCTTGCGTCCTAGCAGCCATGTCGGTGGCGGTGCGGATGCTCGTCGTCACGCTGGTTATCGACCGCTTGGCCCGAAGCGGCCATCCCGGTCAGATACTTTTCGGGAGCAGCCTCGAACGCCTCCCGGTTTTCGCGGGACGCGAAATAATAGGCACGGTCCCGATACACCGAAGAGATTGAGGGACTGCCGCTGATGGGCTGCCGGCTCACGGGATCAATGACCAATCGCGAACCGGCGCCACCGTCGGATGGTGGGCGATCTTGCGCGGTTCCGTGGTTGTGGTGTACCGATCGGCCCATTCCGTGGCCGCCCATGCGGGTCATGAAGAAAAGCGCGCCTATCGCAAGTGCGATCCATATCCAGTTCTGGAAGATCCAATCCATGTCCGCCTCCTGTCGACTGAGGCATTGAGGAAAGCTGAAATTGCAGTGAAAGCTTTGCGGCAGGTTAAAGATCGCCACTTACGCAGCGCGAGGCGCCGAAACAAATCGCAGCGTGCGCCCTGAGGGATTTTGAATCCGCAGCCTCGCGGTTGTCTTGGCGCCCCCGATCAACGATACGGTCTTGCATCATATGGAGCCGTAGGTGCGGCCAGTGCCGATGGGTATACCGAAAATCGGGGATCGGGATCGGCCATATGTGGGGCATTGAGCTATTGTGGAGTAGATATTTTTCGTAGTGGAGGAGCATCCGTTCCATTTCAGGACACGCTGCGGAATCATCCCGCTGGCCGCATAGTTGCAAATAGCAGAACCCCCGCTCATCGACATGATCGAGGCGCTCGATCGATCACGGCCCGATCGTGATTACGTGAGCCGCTCTTCGCATTCCACCTTGATGTCCTGCGTCCGATCCCGCAGGCGAATTGTCAGGTTGATCCGAAACGGTCCACTACCGAGCATTTCAAAGTAGTTGCCATGACTTTCGGCAGCGGCGAATCTGTATCTGACTAGAGGTCTCCTGGCTCCCGGCACGGCCAATTTTGGAGACGCGCGGCGAGACGTCTGCGCCGGTGAGGCGGAGCCCAGTCCTGACGTCGAAGAGTGCAACAACGATATGGAATTCCGCGCGGGCGGCAGCCCGGCCGCCATGCATGGAATTCTCCGTGTGGCCTGGCGGATGACCGCGGATCAATTCCGCCGGCAGGATCCTGGGGGCATCGCCGCGACCCTGCTGTCGCCGCCAGGGGCCGCTGCTGCGGTGTGGACCGATCCAGAAAGCAGAAGGAGGCTCAGCGGCCACTTCGACACTCCCCGCTCGCATGGTCGTAAGCCCTCCCACCTCTGGCCAAAGCCCTACGGTGGCGTGCGAAGCACCGGCGGAGGTTCGCTCCGTTCCCAACCCGCCGCGATAGCAGGCCGCCGCAGCCAGAAAGGCTGACACTCAAGAGGAATTCACAACGAGGGTCGGCAGAGGAAAGCTTGATCTGCGTTAAAGAACGTGGGTGGGCGCGGCCGTAACCTCAAGTCCTGTCACGTTCTGGTAGAGGCAACCTCAGAAGACGTCTCAACCATTGAAAGAGTTGGCTAGACGATGACCAATAAGCGTGAAGCGGATGCTCGGCATTCGGAAGCTGATGCGCAAGGTCAGGAAGCCGCGAAGCCAGCGGACGCGGCTGTACGACGAGCGCTTGTCGAGGCACGCGAAGAATTTCTGGTCTTTCTGCATCATCGGGTAGGCAGCCGGGACGAGGCCGAAGAGTTGTTGCAGCAGTTCTCGCTTCGGGCGCTCGAGCGCGCCTGGCAGTTGCGGGACGTCCGCACGGTTCGCGGTTGGCTCGGGCGCATTCTGGCGACCACCCTCGTCGATCACCAGCGACGCGCCGTCAGACGCCGTCGTCAGGAGGTCGACATGGGCCAGTCGGATGTGGAGAGCCTGCCGATCGAGCCGGATCGAGAAACTGACGAGGCCGTCTGCAACTGCCTGCATAAGCTGCTACCGACGCTCAAGCCCGAATATGCCGATGTAGTCTGGCGCTCCGACATTCTTGGCGAGCCGCGTGATCGGATCGCCGCCAGCCTCGGCACCACACTCAACAACATCGCGGTCAGGCTCCACAGGGGGCGCCAGGCGCTCCGCAAGAGGCTCGAGGAAATGTGCCTGACCTGTCCGGTCCACGGCTTTCTCGATTGCCGGTGCGATGAGGCCGAGCGCATTCGCCAACAAGCTCGCGGTATCGGTGACGAAACCAAAGCGCCGCCCCAGGACGGATGAATGCAATGAACACAGATGAATGCCATCGCACCCGGCTACATCGCAACGGATACGGTTGATGCCATGTCCAAAGATACTCTCGCAAAGATCGAGGGGGGCAACGCCGACGAGGTCGCACGCATCGTCCGGTTCCTGGTGGGCGGGGAGGCAACGTTCGTCACGGGCTCGAAGGTCACCGCCAATGGCGGCCTGTTCATGGCATAGCGCCACCGAAAATAGAAAGGACATCGACATGGCACAGTCGAACGTCGTGCTCTGCACCCCGGTGCGGACAGCCATCGGCACGTATGGCGGAACGCTGAAGGACATAGCGGCACCCGATCTCGGGGCGGTGGTGATCAGGGAAATATTGTCGCGCGCGAAGATCGCAGATGGCGCGATCGGCGCCGTGGTGATGGGACAGGTCGTCCAGGCCGGCGCCAAGATGAACCCCGCGCGGCAGGCGGCCATCAAGGCCGGCATTCCGGTCGGAGTTCCGGCGATGACCATAAACCGGGTGTGTGGCTCGGGTGCACAAGCGATCGCGACCGCTGCGCAGGAGATCATGCTCGGCCTCGCCGAGAGTGCCATCGCCGGTGGCATGGAGAACATGGACCAATCGCCCTACCTGATGTCCGGCGGACGGTGGGGCTACCGCATGGGCGATGCCCAGATCTACGACAGCATGCTGCGCGACGGCCTCAACGACGCCTTTTCCGATCACCACTCGGGCTTGGTAACCGAGGGTCTCGTCAGCAAGTTCCAGGTGACGCGCGAGGCGCAGGACCGCTGGGCGGAGCGGACGTGACCTGAGACCCTTTTCTCCTCCGGTCTGAGGGAGAGTCCTGGGTTTGATTTCTGGCCTTAGGCGGCCTGTTTTTCCAGCGAGGATTTGAGGGCGAACTCGGCGGGCGTGATGTTGCCGAGGGCCGAGTGGGGTCGATACCGGTTGTAGTCCTCCTTCCATGAGGTGATGGTGCTGCGGGCCTCGACGAGCGTCGAGAACAGCGTGTCGTTGAGGCACTCGTCCCGGAAGCGTCCGTTGAAGCTCTCGACGAAGGCATTCTGCGTCGGCTTGCCGGGGGCGATGTAGTGCCACTCGACGCCGGTCTCCTGGCACCAGCGCAGGATCGCCATCGAGGTGAACTCGGTGCCGTTGTCGGACACGATCGTATCCGGCCGGCCGCGCAGGCGAATGACATCATCCAGTTCGCGAGCCACGCGCAGGCCCGAGAGCGAGGTGTCGGCGACGAGCGCGAGGCACTCGCGCGTGTAGTCGTCGACGATGGCGAGCACCCTGAAGCGGCGACCGTCCGTGATCGTGTCGGAGAGAAAATCGAGGCTCCAGCGCGCATTGGCCCGATCAGGCACCAGCATGGGCCTGCGCGTGCCCAGTGCCCGTTTGCGGCCGCCACGCCGGCGCACCTGTAACTTCTCCTCGCGATAGAGCCGCCGCAGCTTCTTCTGGTTCATCACGATGCCCTGGCGGTCCAGCATGATGTGGATCCTGCGGTAGCCGAACCGCCGGCGCTCTCCTGCCACGGCCTTCATCGCCTCGCGCAACAGGGCATCGTCCGGCCGGGTGCTCGTGTAGCGCACCGTCGAGCGGTCGATCGTCAAGGCCAGGCACGCCCGACGCTGGCTCACCGCATGCACCGTGCAGGCATGAGCCACCGCCTTCCGCTTCGCATCGGGCGTCACCATTTTTTTGCGGCGACATCCTTCAGGATCGCGTTGTCGAGCATCTGTTCGGCCAGCAGCTTCTTGAGGCGGGCGTTCTCATCCTCGAGGGTCTTCAGCCGGCGCGCATCCGACACGTCCATCCCGCCATACTTCGCCTTGAACTTGTAGAAGGTCGCCGAGGAGATGCCGTGCTTGCGGCAGACATCCGCCGTCGCAGCTCCAGCCTCCTGCTCCTTCAGCATCCCGATAATCTGCTCTTCCGTGAATCGTGAGGGGCGCATCGTCCGTCTCCGTGAGTGACGGACTCTACTCAAATCTGGAGGAAGATCAGGGTCTCAGGTCAGACGCAGCAACGCTTTGGCGCGGCTCAGGCGGCCGGCAAGTTCAATGCCGAGATCGCGCCGATCGAAATCGCCGGCCGCAAGGGACCGACGATCTTCGACAAAGACGAGCACAACCGCCCGGACGCGACGCTGGAGTCACTGGCCAAGTTAAAGCCGGCCTTCCGCAAGGATGGGACCATTACCGCCGGCAATGCACCGGGCCTCAACAGTGGCGCCGCGGGGGTGATCGTCGCGGATGCCCGCTGGGCCGAGAAGCACGGCCAGACGCCGATGGCCCGTCTTGTGGCCTTCGGGGTCGGCGCGGTAGAACCCGACCTGTTCGGTCTCGGGCCGGTTCCCGCGGTTCGGCAGGCCCTGGATCGCGCTGGCTGGAAGCTCGGCGACGTCGAGCGCGTGGAAATCAACGAGGCCTTCGCGGCGATTGTCCTAGCACTCATCGGGGAGCTCGGACTCCCGGAGGACATTGTCAATGTCGAGGGCGGCGCCATCGCGCATGGCCATCCGATTGGTGCGACAGGGGCCGTTCTGACGACCCGCCTCCTTCACGCGATGCAGCGGGACGGTCTCCGCCGCGGATTGGTGACGCTGTGCATCGGGGGCGGTCAGGGGATCGCGTTGGCGCTTGAGACTCTCCACTGACCGCGAGAGCTTAAAAAGCGACCCGTTACAGTAAATCGAACGCCGCATTCCTGAAACGGCAACCAAAACAATGACGGAGAGAGAAATGGCCACGAAGAATGAGGCGCCAGTTGGTTTCAATCGCTTGAACGCGGTATTCGCATGGTGGGGACTGTCGGGCGCTGACAATACCGGTAAGCTCGACGGTCAGTTCAAACGGTTTCAGGCATTCGCGTCTGATCTGCAGAAGGCTTATGGCGAGACATACAGCGCTCAGATGAGCTCTCTCCTTGGCGCCAATGAGCGTATCGGACGCTCGCTTCTGGAATTCGTTCGCTGCAGGCGGCCGCAGGACGTGGTCGCTGCAGAATCGAGCGTCATGGCGGCGATCCTGGAAGAGACGTCGCTGCAGACGAAGACCTGGCTCGAGCTCTCGCAGAAGGTCCAGGAATGCTGTGCAAACATGGCGCGAGAGTCCGCAAGCGAGATTAGTCAGTGGGAAAATGAAACCCTGATGTCAGAGGCAGTGTCAAGGCATCTTAGCCGCACATTGGGTTGAAGAGCGGTCCCTGGGGTCTTGTCGAGACTTTGCTGAACAGCCGGCAGGGCAGCCTGATTTCTGGCCGCTGTTCAACGTCCTCGCCCAAAAGACCGGATGATGGAGATGGTGATGCCCGAAGCAAGATCGGATTCCGCGCTGATTGACCAGCCGAAGGGGTCGCCGGGGCGGCAAATTGCTGATCGGTGGGATATCGTGGCGCCCTCTCCGGTGAAGAGCCTGGAGCCGGCCGTTGCGGCGAATCCGGCCGGACCGACGATCAACATCAATGATCCCTTCGCTTATCAGCGGGATGTCTTCGAACGGTCGATTCTGTTTTGGGATACGCTGCGCCGGCGCGCCAACAACATGATCGCGCATGAGCGGACTGGGAAACCGCCGCTTCTCGACTTCGACTATGAGACGCTGGTCGATGCCCGGCACTTCGAGCGGCCCGTCAACTACGCTCTCCTGCGGATTACTCGGATCGGCGACGATTGCATCGAGGATTGTGTCGATCCGGCGAAGCCGCCCGTCGTCATCCTCGACCCCAGAGCCGGCCATGGCCCCGGCATCGGCGGCTTCAAGCGCGACTCTGAGATTGGGATCGCCATGCACGAGGGCTATCCGGTCTATTTCGTTTCCTTCTTTCCTGAACCCTGCGCGGGTCAGACCCTGGCCGATGTGCTGCATGCGCTCGGCCGCTTCGTCGAGGACGTGGTCAAACGCCACCCCAGCAAGCCTCCCGTGCTCTATGGCAATTGTCAGGCCGGCTGGGCAATCACCTTGCTCTCGGCGGATTGCGAAGGCCTAGTCGGGCCAGCCGTGCTCAACGGTTCTCCACTCTCTTATTGGGCGGGGGAATCGGGCGTCAATCCGATGCGGATCGCTGGCGGGCTGCTCGGTGGCGTCTGGGCCACCCACCTCCTTGCCGATCTTAATGACGGGCGCCTGGACGGAGCGTGGCTCGCCTTTAATTTCGAGAACCTTCAGCCCGAAGCCGTATGGAAGAAATACGCCAACCTGTTCACGCATGTCGACACGGAACGCGAGCGCTTCCTCGAGTTCGAGCGGTGGTGGAACGGCTTCTACTTCCTCAGCCGGGAAGAGATCGTTGCCATCGTCGAGAACCTCTTCATCGGCAATCGACTCGAGGAGGGCAAAATGCGGATCTGCGACGGGTGTGTCGCCGACCTTCGGCGCATTCGTAATCCGCTGGTGATCTTCGCTTCCTACGGCGACAACATCACCCCGCCGCACCAGGCGCTCGGCTGGATCCCAGTGGTGTACAGCGATACCGACGATCTAAAGGCTGCCGGTCAGCGCATCATCTATCTGACGAACCCCCATGCCGGCCATCTCGGCATTTTCGTGTCTGCCAAGGTGGCGAGGTTCGAACATCGCGCGATCCTCGAAAGCCTTGGCGAGATCGAGACCCTCGCTCCCGGCCTCTACGAGATGAAGATCGACAATCCGAGCGGAGATCCGGACTGCCGCAAGTCGGAATACTCGGTCCGGTTCGAAGAGCGGCGTGTCGAAAATCTACGGTTCGAGACGCCCCACGCGGAGTTCGAGCAGGTTCGGCACCTATCGGAGGTGAACGAGCAATTCTACAAGACCATGGTCAGCCCGTTCGTTCGCGGGGCCTCCAATCCCTGGACGGCGGCAACGCTCGAATGGCTCCATCCCATGCGCACGAGCCGCTACCTGCTGTCGGAGTCTTTCAGTCCATGGATGCATGGCGTCGCTGCACTCGCGCGCCTGATCGAGCAGCACCGCCAGCCGCTGCCCGAGAATGATGGCAATCTGCGTCGTGAGCGGGAGGCGATTGACCGTGTCTCCGAAGCGATTGAAAACGGCCGCAAACAACGCGACACGGCGGAAGAGGGGGTCTTCGAAGCGTTTTACCATCGGCCAGCCTCAGCGCGGCCATCGACGCCACCGGCTTGACACCATCGTCGTTCGCCGAAGCAAGTTGGTGCGATTGAGCATTCGGCGAGAGGAGATGGCGCCGGGGTCCGAAAGGGCCACCTTCGCTGACGTCACCAAAAGCAGGAGTTGCAAACCGGAGAGACGTTTCGCGTCGAGATCATGCCGGACAAGCCCGGCAAATTCGGCCGCGCGGTGGGGATGTTCAAGGGGAGCGTCATCGTGGCTTAAAATCGCATTTTGGGCGCAGGCGCGGTGGGTGAGGCCGCAGCCAAAGGGTCGGTGGCGACAGAAAATCAGCGGTTGTGTTTGCGCGACAATGGAGCCGAACGAGTGGGACGCGCCAGCACGAAGCAGCGCTCGGATCGGCGCCTCTGCGCGCTCCATTCAATAGTGTCTCTGCGATCACCCATCAGCGGATCCAGGACATCACAAGTTGTGGATCAAGCCCTGCTACGTCGACAAGTTTGTCCGGATCGAGGATTCGGAGCCGTCGATAGTGGAATTCCAAGATCCTATCCTTTCGCAGATCCCTCAGCACCCGATTGTGACGTTGCCCCCAACTTCTATCCAACTGTGAGTTCGTTCTGGCGGTTGGATTTGCCCTCTCGGGCGTGGGGAGCGGCGGGGGCAGACGCGGAGCCGTTCATGATGCGGAGCGTCTGATCCCGCCGCGGATGGAATGTTGAGGCGAAGGCCGTTGGCGTCTGCCATCCGAGCTTCGAGTGCGGCCGGGCGGTGTTATAGTCGAGCTGCCACCGGGCGAGAGCGGCTCTGGCGTGAGACAGGCTGGAGAACAGCGTCTCGTTCAACAGCTCGTCCCGAAGGCGCCCGTTGAAGCTCTCGATGAAGCCGTTCTGCATCGGCTTACCCGGCGCGATGTAGTGCCACTCGACCCGAGCTGTGTCGGCCCAGCCCAGAATGGCATTGGAGGTGAACTCGCTGCCATTGTCACTGACGATCATCTTCGGCCGGCCGCGCTCTGCCAGCAGCCGATCGAGTTCGCGAGCGACCCGGACCCCGGACAGCGACGTGTCCGCCACCAGTGCCAGGCATTCGCGGGTACAGTCGTCCACGATGGCCAGCATCCGGAAGCGCCGGCCATCGGTCATCTGGTCGGCAACGAAGTCGAGCGACCAGCGCTCGTTCGGTCGCATCGGGATCATCATCGGCGCCCGTGTCCCGATCGCCCGCTTGCGACCGCCTCGCCGGCGGACCATCAGCCGTTCCTCACGGTAGAGCCGGAACAGCCGCTTGTGGTTGACCCGGAAGCCCTCCCGCCTGAGCAGGACGTGGAGACGCCGGTACCCGAACCGCCGTCGCTCCTGGGCGATGGCCTTCATGCGCTCACGCAGCGAGGCGTCATTCCCGCGCGTGGCTCTGTATCTCATGGTCATGCGGCAGAAGCCGGTGGCTTTACACGCCCGCCGTTCGCTCATCCCATGGGCTTCCATGAGGTGGGAGACAGCTCTGCGCCTGGCAGCGGACGTCACCACTTCTTTCCCAGGAGATCCTTCAGCGCGACGTTATCCAGCATGGCGTCGGCGAGCATGCGCTTCAGCTTGGCGTTCTCGTCCTCGAGCGCTCGCAGCCGTTTGGCCTCCGACACGTCCATCCCGCCGAAACGGGCCTTCCATTTGTAGATGCTGGCGTCGCTGACCCCGTGCTTGCGACACAGGTCCGAGACCGGCACCCCGGCCTCGTGCTCCTTCAGGATGCCGATGATCTGCTCTTCCGTGAAGCGGCTGCGCCTCATGTCCTGGTCCTCTCAATGGGCCAGAACGAACTTCAAACTGGATTAGAGATGAGGGGCAACGTCACCTGGCACAAGCGACGGCTCTCGCCACGAAGCTCAAGCTGATCTGAGCGGTCCGTCAGTACGAAGGCACCGCCGGGATATGTCCCAGTATGTCGAAGTAGTGGAAAGGAGTGCCTGCTACGCGCGCATGCCGAATCATTCCGGTGACATAGGCGGTGTGGTGGGGCCACAATGTCGCAACCGGCAACGGGCGGCCCCTTGCACGAAGACGTCGACGAGATCGCCGAAACGGCCGCCTGGCTGTGCTCACCGAGTGCGAGCTTCGTCACGGCGGGCCAGACAGTGCTCGTCGATGGCGGCTACACGATCGCTGGCAACCGGGTATGAAGCAAAACACTCCACGACGAGTTGAGGCGTCCGATGTTTGCCTCCGGTCTGTCTCTCCTTTGTCGCCTTAGCGGATGAGCCGCGTCTCGCGAGGGAATTCGGTAGCAAGGGCGCTCCCAGGGTCTGAATTGTCCTGGCGCTAGAATCCGTATCGATGATCGGCCCAGCGCAGCAGCACCTTGGCATCGTGATCTGGCAAGCGAATCCGCGCGTCGCGGATGCCCCTAGCGATTGCCTCGCCAACCTCTGCGTCAACCCTGTTGCCATGCGTCATGAGAAAGAACCAGCCAAAGGGGAGTCCCACTTCGCGGTCAATCGCTTCGATGCGGTCCATGAGAATATGCACCGAGGCGTCATTGACCTCGAGCCGGTCGGCCGGTAAGTGGCGGGGACGGATGATGAAGCCGATCTCTCGCTGGCCGTGGTGCTCATAGTCTTTGATGTCGAGTGCCCAATGGTCGTAGACGCGCTCGCTTCGGGCGCTCGATTCCTCCCAGTCCTGGAAAAAGCGCACCTCGCGCGGCACGAATTCAAACCAGCCCGGCTGCGAGTCCAGAAACGGCGTCTTGCCGCCGTCGGAATCCACCCAGACGCGCCGCTCCATTTCCGGACGCCGCGCCTCCCGCTTGTCGCGCTCGAGCCGCGCGCACCGTGTGAGGAAGCTGCGCACATGCACGACGCTGCTGCCCGTCCTGCCAAGCAATCGGTAGAGCGGCCCCGCGAGCACCTTGCCGTCAGTCAAGCCATCGTGTTCCAGCCAAGACGGATCGAGCAACTCATCAGCGCTCCAAGGCCGATAGTCCGGATTGACGATTGGGCCGGCGCGCCACTCGGTTTCGCGGCCGAGTGCAATCTGAACGTAGTCGGCAGCACCGGGTCCCGTCGGAGCGAACGCGAATACGGTATTGCCGTGCCACTCGGCGAGTTCCATGCCGCTGTCGCGCAGCGAGCTCCAAACGGCGTTGATGTCGCCGGCGTGCTTCTCGATCTCCGCCGTCATCCAAGGTCGAAGCTCGGCAATGCGGGTGCCGTCCGGCGCGAGGACCGACCGCGTGTCGCGCCAATAGGGATCGTCGATGCTAGCGGCCGAGAAGGAAAAGCCCGGAAAGGCATGCGTCAGCGCTTCGGCAAGCGCGCCTTCGTCCAAGCCGACGGGCAGCGCAGCCAAAGCCTCCTCGACCGACGCACGGTCGGGTAGCCTGGCAGGAGCGTTCTCCGAAATCTCAGCCATGTAACCACCCCCACTCTATCATTTCGGTCCCGCCAAGTCTGGGCCCCGCTCTGCCGGTCGGCCTGCAGCGCCGCCATGGACGATCAGCCGCGACATTTCCTGTCCGCGCATTCGTCATGACTCATCGGCCTCGGCATCCGCCGCATTGAGATGATGTTCGAGCGCTTCGATGCTGGCGATCACGTCGGCGAAGGCCGGCGGCGTGCCGAAGATCATCGCCGTCATACGCGCATAGTCGGTCGCGAGCTTCGCTCGCATGTCCGGCGTCGGGACGAGGCGATAGCTACCCGGCACGGCGCGGTCGTATCGGTTATCTGGCGCGCGGAACATGAGCTCCTTGTGCTGCCGGCAGGCTTCGGCGAGGTCGCGCATCGACGCGCTCGCGATGCCATAGTCCGGATGGGTCCAGATTTGATGGACGTCGTAGTAGTGACGGGAATACCGATTGAGATCGGGCACGGGCCGTTCGGGATTGGCGTCCTCACGTCGCTTGTCCGTCATCTCGGTCATCGCATGCAGGATCAGCACCTTTTCCCAGAAGGTCCGCTCCGGCCTAACCGTCGTCACGTTGCGAACCGTGAGGTCCATCCCTTCCGGCATTTCGTCAGCGATGTAGGGGACGATCTCCCGCGGCTCCGCAGGCTCTGGATCGGGACGGGCGCCGCCCTCGATGCGGACCGCGGCTTGCACATAGCTCTCCGAGGTATCGAAGACGCTCTTGTAGCCGACCACCAGAATGTCGAGCGCGTCCCTGTTGCGATAATTGTCGAATCCGAAGCCGAGCGAGAAATGTCCTGGCAGCTCGGCCGCTTCCTCGACGGATGAGATCTCCTTCGTCAATAGCTCCTTGAGTGGCCCGGAAATGTATTGACGCGCTGCCTCGTCGACCTTCTCGGCGAGCACACGCTGCTGCTGGTTCACCGAGGGCAGGGCGGCGATCTCCGCTTCGAGCGGGACATGCAGATCGGCCTTGTAGATGCCGATGTCGATGTCTTCGGAAAAGCGGCGGATCAGTCCATACGCCTTGCTCAGGCTCGTGCCGCCCTTGAAATACAGACCGATCGGATCGTCACCGCGACGATTGAACAGGAAGTCGAGCACCCAGCAGACATAGAGATCTTTCTCGATGTTCTCCGCTTGCGTCTCGAGATGCGCGGCGACCGTCTCGAACAGCGCGCGGCGTTCGTCGACGCTCGAGCTCAGGATTTCAATGAACGTCTTCTGCATGGTCGCCCTTCGCGCGCTCGGTGGCCGGTACGCTTCCGCTTTGATCCCCGGCTAGCCGGCGCGTGATCGTCTCGACCAGCGGATACATCCAGGCCGGCACCGCGTGGATGTTGTCGCGCAGATCGTCCGCGACCTTCTCGCGGTTCGCATCCTGCGAGAGATGCCGGAGGATGCCGTTCACGGCGGCGTCGAGGCTCGCCTTCTCATCCCGAAACCATGCGAGCGCCTGGACGACACGCATGGCCGGCCGCCCGGCCCAGAACGCTGTCTTCGCCGCGATGCGCTTGAAGTCGAGCTTGTAGATGACCGGCTTCGTCACCTTGGGATCGCCGGCGCTCGCCTCGATCTCGATCGTCCGGGGATAGGTGTCGGCGTAGATCGTCGAGCGCGCCGGCACGGCTGTCGTCAGGCCGAGATCGTTCGCGGCGGTCATGCCGTCGACGAGGACCCTCAGTTTGTCACGCCGTGCGATCGCGTCGATGAACGAGGCGCGCGGCGGAAACACCATCTTGCCGGTTAGCTTGCTGACGCCGGGCTTATCGTAGAGCCCGCGATAGGGACGGCGGATGTCGCCGCGCAGGGTCAGCCGCTGCAGCGCCTTCTCGACGGCGTTCGGCGTTCCGATGTCCAGGAAATCGGCGCGCGACCACACCCCGGCCGGCGCCGCCTGGGCGATCCGCTCATGGATACGGTCGAGAGTGTCGGACGTCGGGTCAGGCATGGGACCGCTCATTTCTGTCCGAAGATTATATATAAAAATTGGTCAGTAGCAATCTGGAACCCCGTGCTGACCAGAATTTGTATCCAAACTTTGGTCAGTAGACGGCTATCTACCCTCGCAGGGGAAAGCGTGGCCTCGTCGTTCTCGTGTCGAGAGTGCCGCTTGCGAGCGGGCGGCGGCAAGGGAAGCTGCGCCGCGGTTGGCTTGCCGGCGGCACTGCCGAAATCATCAGTTGCCAGCCGCGCCCTTGCCGCCTTCGCTCTTCGCGGCAGCTGGGGGTGGCCTCGCGACATGCGAGGAGGAGACCTCGAGCAGGAAAGGCCGGACACCGATGGGTGCCGGGAAGAGGCAATGGAAAGGAATGACGTTGAAGAGCTGAAGGAGCGTGTCCTGTGCGCCGCCGTGCTGGAAAAGGCCGGCTTCGCGATCGACCTGAAGGAGAGCACGCGCCGGGCCATCAAATATCGCCGAGGCGACGACATCGTCATCGTCATCCATGACGGCAAGGGCTGGTTCGATCCGCTGTCCGAGGCGAAAGGCGACGTGTACGCGCTCGTCGCGCATCTCGATCATGTCGGATTTACCGATTGCCTCGACCGCGTAGGCGAGCTGGTGAGCTTTGTTCCGACCGAGCCCGTCTGGACGCGGCCGGCACGTTCCCGCGACGCTGACATCGGCATTGCCGAACGCTGGCTCCGACGCCGCAAACCGTGGCCGAGTTCACTGACGTGGCGCTATCTCGGTGAAGAACGCGCGCTTCCAGATGCGGTGACCCGGACCGCGATCAGGAACGACCGGCTGCGCGAAGGCCCACGGGGCAGCATGTGGGCGGCCCATACCGATGAGGCCGGGGTCATCACGGGCTGGGAGGAGAGAGGGCCGGAGTGGCGCGGCTTCGCCACCGGCGGGGCGAAGGTCCTGTTCCGCTTAGGGCCTGTCGATGCAACCCGTTTCTGCCTCACGGAGGCAGCGATCGACGCCATGAGCCTCGCCGCGATCGAGGACATGCGGCCCGACAGCGTGTTCCTCAGCACCGGCGGCGGCTGGTCGCCGGCGAGCGTGGCGGCGATCCGCACGCTTGTCATGCAAGACAACGCGCTTCTCGTTGCTGCCACCGACAACAATGCGCAGGGCGACGCCTATGCTGAGCGCTTGAAGGCAATCGCGGCCGAAACGCCCTGCGGCTTCGAGCGCCTGCGCCCGAACGCCGGAGATTGGAATGAGGATCTGCGATCGATGAAGAAGGAGAAGGATGAGGAGGGAAAGGAGGCCCTGCTGCCGCATGCCCGCCGGCCGCGTCAAGGGTGAAGCTTCGCCCGGCTGCGCCGGCCCTTGACCCGCCCGGACGGAGAGGCGGCCGCCAAGGAGGGGTCATGAAGGGCTGAAGAGAAGATGGTGATCCCCGCGAAGGGGAGCTGCGCTCCGGCCCGACGAGGCTGAAAGGAGCCCGCCATGAACCTCCCACCCGTCCGCAAGGTCTTCGAGGGCGTCGCCGACCGGCGCCAGATGTTCCGCATGTTCGACCGCCACGCGCAGCGCCCCAACCGCTGGCAGGGCGACGACAGTGCGCTCTATCGCGGCGAATGGTTCGAGATCGGCCAGGTCGAGCACGACTACATGTTCGAGGTGCTGCCGCCGCTCTGGATGCGTGGCGACATGTTCGCCATGCGCGAATTCCTGACCGGGAGCATCACCAGCGTCTTCTTCTCGCTGACGATCGACGGCCGGGCTCGCTACTTCCACGGCTATTGCGATCTAGGCGACCCATGTTCTCCCGATTGCCTGAAGGCGGTGATCGCCGAGCGCGAATCCCGGCCGGCGAAGGCGATGACGCGCGAGGAGCGCCTCGAGCACATCTGGAGCGCGACGAACGACGACTATCGTGGCTATGCCGACTGGCGATTCCCCCACGCCGCGCGCGGCAGGCGCATCGTCATCGTCTATCGCCGGGTTCGGGGCCGCGACTTCAAGCTGCTCGACCAGCTCACGGACGCGGAGATCGGCGCCAAGCTTCCGGTGCATCTGCGCTACCTGCCCGACCCGATCGCGGCGTAGGTGCTGCCATGTTCACCTTCTCCGTGACAGACGTCCATGCGGTCATCACGCGCGGGCGTATCGATGCCCTCGCCAATGGCGGCTTTCGCAATCCCTATTACGGCCTCCGTCCCGGCAAGGACGAGAAGCCCGGTCTCTGGCTGGTCGGCGACGAGGGAGTCTATCTGCTCTCCAACGGCAAGCTCGCCGAGGGGCAGCGACCCCTCGTCGTCTATGCCGAGGAATGCGATCCGAAGACCAACCCCGGCTACTGGCACTACAAGCGCCAGCATTTCGGCGGCGATGACGGGATCGAGTTTCTCGATGCCGAGATGCTCGTGAAGCAAATCGCCGCGGTTCCTCGAGCCACGTATGTACGGATCGAAATGACCGACACCAGCATGTCGATCACGCCGATCCGCCGCTGACATCCCGGGCCGGCCGGCCCGTCCCCGACATCACCGCGATCGTCGCTCCTGCCGGAACCCCGCCGGCGGGCCGATGCCGCGCGCCTTCAGCACAGGAGACATTTCCCATGGCGCAGGACGATCCCTTCACGCTCGACCTCTTCGGCAACACTGCCCTGTCCTCCGGGCTCGGCCTCGGCATCACGGCATTTGCGGCCTCGTCCAACGACAATCCCGATCACGACGATGACCCGCCGCTATCGGCGCCGGCCTCGGCGATGCCGTTCGCTTCGCGGCAGCTCGTGTCGTCATCCCCGGGCCGGACGCGAGGCGAGAATTTCCATCTCGCCTGCCACCGCGCCTTGGCGAAAGGCTGGAAGGACCGGGCGCGCGACAATATCGCCGCGATCCGCCTCGCCGCGGCGATCGAATCCGAGGAACGCCCGGCGACGATCGAGGAACAGCAGCACTTGATCCGCTTCACCGGCTTCGGCGCGTCCGATCTCGCCAACTTCGTGTTCCGGCGGCCTGGGGAGGCGGAATTCCGCAAGGGCTGGGAGACGATCGGTGCCGAGCTCGAGGACGCCGTCGGCGATCTCGATCATGCCTCGCTCACGCGCTGCACGCAGTATGCGCACTTCACCCCGGAATTCATTGTCCGCGCGGTGTGGACAGGGCTTCAGCAACTCGGATGGCGGGGCGGGCGGATCCTCGAGCCAGGCGTCGGCACGGGCCTGTTTCCGGCACTGATGCCCGAGTCGCTTCGCGACGTGTCGCACGTCACCGGCATCGAGCTCGATCCGGTCACGGCACGCATCGTCCGGCTGCTGCAGCCGCGGGCCCGGATCCTGACCGGCGATTTCGCCCGCACCGAGCTGCCGGCGAATTTCGACCTCGCGATCGGTAACCCGCCCTTCTCCGACCGCACCGTGCGATCGGACCGCGCGTACCGCTCGCTGGGCCTGCGCCTCCACGACTATTTCATTGCGCGGGCGATCGACCTGCTGAAGCCCGGCGCACTCGCGGCCTTCGTCACCAGCGCGGGCACGATGGACAAGGCGGACGGATCGGCGCGCGAGCACATCGCGAAATCGGCTGACCTCGTCGGAGCGATCAGGCTGCCCGAGGGCAGCTTTCGCGCCAGCGCCGGCACCGACGTGGTGGTCGACCTCCTCTTCTTCCGCAAGCGCAAGATCGGCGACGCGGAAGGCGATCTCGCCTGGCTCGATCTCGACGAGGTGCGGCCGGCGACGGAGGACGAAGGCCCCATCCGCGTGAACCGCTGGTTCGCGACGCATCCGGCCTTCGTGCTCGGAACCCATGCGCTCGCCTCCGGGCCCTTCGGCGAGACCTATACCTGCCTCCCGCGCGAGGGCGAGGATCTCGGCGCCGTGCTCCCGGCGGTGATCAACCGTCTTCCGGAAGCCGTCTATGACGGCGAGCCCGGCATCATCGACCTTGACCTTGAGGATGGCGCCGACGAGGCGGCTCCCGACCTGTCCGGCGATCGGCATGTGCGCGAAGGCAGCTATGTCTTCGACAAGGCCCACGGCCTGATGCAGGTCCTCGATGGCAGGCCCGCCGCGGTCCAAGTCCGCAAGCGGCGGAGCGCCGACGGAATCCCCGAGAAGCATGTCCGGATCCTCCAGAAGCTGATCCCGATCCGCGACGCCGTGCGCGAGGTGCTGAAATGCCAGGAGCTCGACCGGCCCTGGAAGGATGCGCAGGTGCGCTTGCGCATCGCCTGGTCGAGCTTCGTCCGCGACTTCGGCCCGATCAATTTCACCACCGTCTCGATGACGGAGGACGAGGAGACCGGCGAGGTGCGCGAGACGCATCGCCGGCCGAACATACAGCCGTTCCTGGACGATCCCGATTGCTGGCTGGTCGCCTCGATCGAGGATTATGACCTTGAGACCAATACCGCGAAGCCCGGCGCGATCTTCACCCAACGCGTGATCTCGCCGCCGGCGGCGCCAGTGATCACCAGCGCGGCCGACGCATTGGCCGTGGTGCTGAACGAGCGCGGCCGCGTCGATATCGACCATATCGCCGAACTGCTGCACCGCGACCGCGACGATGTCGTCGCCGAGCTCGGCAGCGCCATCTTCCGCGATCCCGCCGACGGCTCCTGGCAGACAGCCGACGCCTATCTCTCCGGCGCCGTCCGCGACAAGCTGAAGGCTGCGGAGGCGGGCGCGGCGCTCGACCCCGACTATGAGCGCAACGTCACGGCGCTGCAGGGTGTGCAGCCGGCCGATCTCAGTCCCTCCGACATCACCGCGCGGCTCGGCGCCCCGTGGATTCCCGCCGCGGATGTCGTCGCCTTCGTCAAGGAGACGATGGGCGCCGAGATCAGAATCCACCATATGCCGGAACTGGCCTCCTGGACTGTGGAGGCCAGGCAGCTCGGCTATATGGCGGCTGGGACGTCGGAATGGGGCACCGACCGCCGGCATGCCGGCGAGCTTCTCGCCGACGCCCTCAACAGCCGTGTGCCGCAGATCTTCGACACGGTGAAGGAGGAGATGAGCGAGCGCCGCGTCCTGAACGTCGTCGACACGGAGGCCGCGAAATCCAAGCTCTCGAGGATCAAGGATGAATTTCAACGCTGGATCTGGTGCGATCCCGACCGCACCGACCGGCTGGCGCGGTTCTACAACGACCGCTTCAACAATATCGCGCCGAGAGCCTTCGACGGCTCCCATCTTAAACTTCCGGGCGCCTCTGGCGCCTTTGTTCTTTATGGGCACCAGAAGCGCGGCATCTGGCGGATCATCTCGGCCGGGTCTTCTTATCTCGCCCACGCCGTCGGCGCCGGCAAGACCATGACAATGGCCGCCGCCATCATGGAGCAGCGCCGTCTCGGCCTGATCGCCAAGGCGATGCTCGTCGTGCCCGGGCATTGTCTGGCGCAGGCCGCGAGGGAGTTCCTGGCGCTCTACCCCTCGGCGCGCATCCTCGTCGCCGACGAGACCAATTTCGTGAAGGAGAAGCGACATCGCTTCCTCTCGCGCGCGGCGACGTCGACCTGGGACGCGATCATCATCACGCATTCGGCCTTCCGCTTCATCTCTGTGCCCTCGGCTTTCGAGCAGCAGATGATCCAGGACGAGCTCGAGCTCTACGAGACGCTGCTGACCAAGGTCGAGAGCGACGACCGCGTCTCGCGCAAACGGCTCGAGCGGTTGAAGGAGGGGCTGAAAGAACGCCTGGAATCGCTGGCGACGCGCAAGGACGATCTGCTCACCATCTCCGAGATCGGCGTCGATCAGATCATCGTCGACGAGGCGCAAGAGTTCAGGAAGCTGTCCTTCGCCACCAACATGTCGACCTTGAAGGGCGTCGATCCGAACGGCTCGCAGCGTGCCTGGGACCTCTATGTGAAGTCCCGCTTCGTCGAGACGAAAAGCCCGGGCCGCGCGCTCGTGCTCGCCTCCGGCACGCCGATCACCAACACGCTCGGCGAGATGTTCTCCGTGCAGCGGTATCTGGGATACGCGGCGCTATTGGAGCGCGGCCTGCATGAATTCGATGCCTGGGCCTCGACCTTCGGCGACGTGTCGACCGAGCTCGAGCTGCAGCCGTCGGGCAAATACAAGCCGGTCACTCGCTTCGCCACCTTCGTCAACGTGCCGGAGCTGATCGCCATGTTCCGCTCCTTCGCGGACGTGGTGATGCCGGCGGACCTGCGCCGCTATGTGAAGGTGCCGGCGATCTCGACCGGCCGGCGCCAGATCGTGACCGCGAAGCCGTCGGCGGCGTTCAAGCGCTATCAGGTCCTGCTGGACGCGCGCATCAAGGCGATCGAAATGCGCGACCGGCCGCCGGAGCCGGGCGACGACATCCTGCTCTCGGTCATCACCGACGGACGCCACGCCGCGATCGATCTGCGTCTCGTCGATCCGGACAACGACAACGAGCCGGACAACAAGCTGAACCTGCTCGTCGCCAACGCCTTCCGCATCTGGAAGGAGACGGCCGAGAACACCTACCTGCGGGCGGACGGCAAGCCGTTCGAGCTCCCCGGTGCCGCGCAGATGATCTTTTCCGACCTCGGCACGATCAGCGTGGAGAAGACCCGCGGCTTCTCAGCCTATCGCTGGATCCGGGACGAACTTGTCCGCTTGGGCGTGCCGGCCACTGAGATCGCCTTCATGCAGGACTACAAGAAGTCGGAGGCGAAGCAGCGGCTCTTCGGCGACGTGCGTGCCGGCAGGGTCCGCTTCCTTCTCGGAAGCTCGGAGACGATGGGCACCGGCGTCAATGCGCAGCTGCGCCTGAAGGCCCTGCATCATCTCGACGTGCCTTGGCTCCCCTCGCACATCGAGCAGCGCGAGGGCAGGATCGAGAGGCAGGGCAATCAGCACGATGTCATCGACATCTTCGCCTATGCGACGGAGGGCTCGCTCGACGCGACCATGTGGCAGAACAACGAGCGCAAGGCCCGCTTCATCGCCGCGGCGCTGTCCGGCGACACCTCGGTCCGGCGTCTCGATGATCTCGGCGAAGGCCAGGCCAACCAGTTCGCCATGGCGAAGGCGATCGCCTCCGGCGACCAGCGGCTGATGCAGAAGGCCGGGCTCGAGGCGGACATCGCCCGCCTCGAACGGCTCCGTGCCGCCCACCAGGACGATCAGTTCGCCGTTCGCCGCCAGATCCGCGACGCCGAGCGCGAGATCGAGTTCGCGACCCGGCGCATCGGCGAGATCGGCCAGGATATCGCGCGCCTGGTCCCGACCACCGGCGACGCCTTCGCGATGACCGTGACGGGCAAGACCCATGGCGAGCGCAAGGAGGCCGGCCGGGCGCTGATGAAGGAGATCCTGACGCTCGTGCAGTTGCAGCGGGAGGATGAGAGCGTGATCGCCTCGGTCGGCGGCTTCGATCTCGAATATTCCGGCGAGCGCTTCGGGCGCGATGGCTATCGCTACAGCACCCTGCTCCTCCGGACGGGATCTGAATGCGAAATCGACCTGCCGGTGACCGTCACGCCCCTCGGCGCGATCTCTCGTCTCGAGCATGCCCTAGACGATTTCGATGGCGAGCAGGAGCGATTTCGCCAACGCCTGGCCGATGCGCGGCGTCGCCTCGCTTCCTATCGGTCGCGCGACGGCGGCGCGTTCGCCTTTGCCGAGGAGCTGGCGGAAAAGCGGCGTCAACTCGCGGCGATCGAGGCCGATCTCGCCGCTGATACCGAAAAGCGGGCCGAACGGGCTGCCGCCTGACCGCTTCAGCGCGACAGGCGGTTCTCGTCGTCGATCAGCACGAGCCGGGCGGGCGCCGCGTTGGACCATCGCCACAAGACGAGGTTCAAATCCGCAGCGGTCGAGCCGGCGGCAAAGCTTCGAACCAGCAGGCCGTTGTAGCCGGCGTCGATCAGGCGCCGGGCGAGAGCCTGGGTCTTCGCTTCGCCGCTGGCCTTCATCTGATCCCGCCAGGTCGTGTCGGCGATCGCCGCCGCATCCATTCCCTCGGCCGACAGCGCGGCATCATCCCGGCAATCGAAGATGCCATCGATCTCCGCCTCATAGGCGACGAGCGTCGTCGGCTGTAGATTGCCGACCTGGTTGGCTTCGCGCAGCGCCGTCATGACCGAGAGCGACGTGTAGAGTGCGGGCACGCCTTTCGGATTGAAGCGTCCGCCATAGAGTTCGGCGCCGCGGCCCGACAGCGGCTCGCGGGCATAGATCGGGTTCAGTGCCCGGTAGAGCTTGCCGTCATGGCGCA